>NZ_JANSIO010000264.1:0-8888 GCF_047462195.1 Synechococcus sp. R3-13
TTCAGCAGTGTTCAGCGTAAATGTATCAGAACAAGCTCTGCTCTGTAAACAAGCGTACACTCCAGGGGGCGGTGATGCCGTTGTAGAAGGCCAACCCCAAAACGGGCAGGCTGAGAAATCCATAGGCAATCTGAGCCAAAGGGATCCCGAGGGCATCGGGGATGAGGCTGTTGTCTCCCAGAGGGGCGATGAGCAGCAGCTTCTGCCAATGGTGGGGCTGTAGGCGGGCCGAGCGCAGCACAAACCCTGCCGAGAGGGAATTGGCAATGACGTGACACGGTCGCCCGATCACCTCCTGGACAAAATCCCCGATCATCTCGGCGTAGAGACTGCCGGTGTACTTCAAATCTGGACGTTCTGAGTTGCCCCACCCCAACAAATCCAGAGCATAGACTTGATAGTGCTGCCCCAGCTCCGCCATAATGGCACGAAACTCATAGCTGGAGGAGCCTGCCCCAATGCCGTGCACCAGCAACAACGGCTGGCCGGATCCCATGACCTTGTAAAACAGGCGATGACCCCGCCAGAAGTGGTGCCTTTCCTCTCCCGGCAACAGGCTCTGCAGAGGCTGAGTTTGGGAAGAGATCCAAGCGTTGAAAACGGCTAGAGCACCCAAGCCGCCGACTGTAGCCCAGAGGCTGGTCTTGAGAACTTGGCTCAGCTCCTTCATGCTCAGCAGCCCGGCTGGGGAACCTACTTTTTCTTGAGGCGGTAGGTGATGCGCCCTTTGTTGAGGTCATAGGGGCTCAGCTCCACCTTAACCCGGTCGCCGGGCAAGATCTTGATGTAGTTGCGGCGAATTTTGCCGGAGATATGAGCGAGCACGTTGAAGCCGTTGTCCAGATCCACTCGGAACATGGCGTTGGGCAGGGATTCGGTAACGACCCCCTCCATTTCAATGGCATCTTCCTTAGACAATGAGCCCTCCCAAAAACGACATAACAAACAACAGAACAATCCACAGCCGCGACGACACGCGCTGTTAAGAAATGAAAATATACTCCATCTCTTCTATCCTAACCGTTGCAGTCCTTCATCAGGGGATCCCTTAGGACTGAAAAGGCGTGCGATCGGTCAAAATTTCTGCTCCAGACTCGGTGACCAAGACCGTGTGCTCAAACTGAGCTGACCAAGAGCCATCTACTGTGACCACCGTCCATTGGTCTGGCAACACTCGGGTTGCCTCTCCCCCCGCATTCACCATCGGCTCAATGGCCACTGTCATGCCGGAGCGCAGCTTGGGATTGGGCAGATCGCGGGTGCGATAGTTGGGAAACTGCGGCTCCTCGTGCAGGTTGCGCCCCACCCCGTGACCAACATACTGCTTCACCACAGAATAGCCCCGCCCCTCGATGTAATCTTCAATGGCACCCGAGACATCCTGAAGCCAAACGCCGTGGCGCACACAGTCGATGCCCGTCTGCAGGGCTTTGGCCGCAGTATCGATCAGATCCCGAGCTGCGTCGCTCAGGGGTTCCAGGCCGATGGTGATACAGGAGTCCGCATGCCAGCCCTCGACGATGGCGCCAAAATCCACCTTAACCACATCTCCCGGCTGCACCACTTTGCGGGGACTGGGGATCCCGTGCACCACCTCATGGTTGACACTGACACAAACGCAGGCGGGAAAGCCGTAGTAGCCCTTGAAACTGGGCAAAGCATTGAGTTGGGCCACCCGTCTCTCAGCATAGGTATCGATATCTGCCGTAGTCCAGCCCGGCTCTAGGCGCTCCGCGATCTCCTGCAATACTTGGGCCACCACCCGACCGGCCCGCCGCATTTTCTCCACTTCGCGGCGAGATTTGATCTCAATAAGCTGCATGCCCCGCCGCTGGGAGGGATTTCCAGCTCCTGCTCTGATCACGCCGTCCTCCTGAAGCCTTCCAAAAGAGCCTGCAGATGTTCCTGTACGGATTCCACCGGCTGGTTGCCGTTGACCCGTTGCAAGCGCCCCTTGGCCTCATAAAAATCGATCAGGGGAGCCGTCTGCTGCCGATAGACCTCCAGCCGCTTGAGAATTACTGACCGATCCGCATCATCGCTGCGCCCCTGTTCCTGGCCACGGGCCAGCAGCCGGGCCACCACCACCTCGTCGGGCACCTCCAAGTTGAGGACGTAGTCGTAATCTTGTCCCAGCTCTTGCAGCAGCTCTTCCAAGGCCTCTGCCTGGGCTAAGGTGCGAGGAAATCCATCTAGGATCCAGCCCTGCTCTGGAGATTGCTGCAACTGCCCCTTCACCATTCCGATCAGCACCTCGTCGGGCACCAGCTCTCCCGCATCCATGTAAGCTTTGGCTTGGCATCCCAGCGGTGTCTGAGCCTTGACCTCGGCCCGCAGCAGATCGCCCGTGGAAATTTTGGGCGTGTGGTAGATGGCCGCCAGCCGCTCCGCCTGTGTACCTTTGCCCGCCCCCGGCGGCCCCAGAAAGATCAACCTCGGCACTACTGTTTGACCATCCCTTCGTAGCGTTGTGAGATGACATAAGTCTGGATCTGCTTGGAGGTCTCAATCGCCACCCCCACCAAAATCAGCAGCGAGGTCGCCCCCAAACCTTGGAAAGTGGTGATGCCGGTTGCCCGTTCCACCGTCGTCGGGATGATGGCCACCGCGCACAGGAACAAAGCCCCCAGCAGCGTCAGCCGGTTGAGGATCCCTTCGACATACTCGGCAGTGGCCTTGCCCGGGCGTACCCCTGGAATGCTGGCCCCCATCTTCTTCAAGTTTTGAGCCAGATCCACCGGGTTGATGAGCAAAGAGGCGTAGAAGTAGCTGAAGAAGAGGATCAGCACGAAATAGAAGGGAATGTAGAACCAGGAGGTGGGGGATAGGAAGTTGGCCACCTGCACCAAGGTCAGGTTTTGGGTGTACTGGGCCAAGGCCAAAGGCAGGGACATCACCGAGTAGGCAAAGATGATCGGCATCACCCCCCCTTGGTTTAGCCTCAGGGGCAGATAGCTTTTCTGCTCGCGGAACAGCTTGTTGCCCACCTGGCGCTTGGCGTAGACGATCGGGATCTTGCGGCTGCCTTCTTGGACAAAGACAATGCCGACAATGGTGACCAAAAAGATTGCCAGCAACAGCAAGATGCCACCGATAGTGCTGCTATCGGCACGGGCCAGGCTAATAGTCTGTCCGAGGGCACGGGGCAGAGTGGCAACAATGTTGACGAAGATCAAGAGCGAAGGGCCACTTCCCACCCCTTTCTCCGTGATCATCTCTCCCAGCCACATCACAAACAGGGATCCTGCCGCCAGAGCCAAGGTGGTGGAGGCCATGAAGGCCAACTCATTGGTGGTACTGGCAAACTCCCGCACCCAAAAGGAAATGCCAATGCCCTGGATGATGGCCCAAACCAAGGTGACATAGCGGGTGTACTGAGAAATCTGCCGCCGCCCCTGTTCTCCCTCGTTTTTCTGCAGGTTCTCCAAGGCTGGAATGGCCGAGACCAGCAACTGCATGATAATTGAGGCATTGATGAAGGGCAGGATCCCAAGGGCAAAGATCCCCAAAGCAGAAATCCCCCCGCCGGAGAAGACATCCAGCAAGCCAAACACAGGGCTGTTGGCAGCTTCGGCAGCAAAGCGGGCCCGATCGATACTGGGAATGGGGATGTAAATGCCCAGTCTGACCAACAGCAGCAAGCCCAAGGTGAGAAACAGACGGCTGCGCAGGCCAGAGGCCATAGCCATCTGCATAAAGGTCTCTTGGGCAGAGGGGGCGGAACCTCGTGTGTCAACCATAGGGAAGAGAATCTCGCGGGAGCAAAAGGTAAGGTGAGCTATCTACCACTCTACGCTGCCGGTGGTGCAGTCGGCAAAATCAAAGTAAATCCAGAGAAAGTGCAACTCAGCAACTTCCCACAGAAGCCGGCCAGAGCAGCGGGAAGGGGCGGTCTAGGATCCCAAGATTTCCACCCGACCTCCAGCTGCCTCGATCTTGGCTTTGGCTGAAGCGGTAATAGCCGCCGCCCTGATCGTCAGGGGCACGCTGACTTCCCCATCTCCCAAGATCTTCAGCGGGCCATCGTTGGTGGTGACGATCCCTCGTTCCATTAAGCTTTGCAGGCTGACCTCGCTGCCGGCAGGCAGATCCGCCAAGGCGCGCAGGTTGACCAGGGTGTATTCCAGACGCCGCGTGTAGCGGGGGAAATGCTTAAGCTTGGGCAAACGCCGGTAGAGGGGAGTCTGCCCCCCTTCAAAGCCGGGCCGTGTACTGCCCCCCTTGCGGGCCTTTTGCCCCCGCATCCCCTTGCCACAGGAGGCTCCCTGTCCAGCAGAGACGCCACGACCTAGGCGCCGCCGCCGCCGCGTCGAACCTGCTTGAGGCCGAATGTCTTCCAGTCGCATGGCTACCTCTAGCTCACTTGCTCGATATACCTGTCCATCACTTGCCAAGTAGGCGGCGCACATCGATGTCTCGGTCTTGGGCCACCTGCTTGAAGGTACGCATCCGCCGCAGCGCATCGATGGTAGCACGGGCATTGTTAAGGGGGTTGCTGGATCCCAGTTGCTTGGCCAAGCTGTTGCGTACTCCTGCCAGCTCCAGAACGGTGCGGACTGCCCCCCCTGCAATGACTCCTGTGCCAGGAGCTGCTGGCATGACCAAGACAGTGGCACCGCCGCCTGCCCCCTGCATGGGATGGGGTACGGACAAACCTTTGGTGAGGGGCACCTCAATCAGGTGTTTTTTACCGTCCACAACTCCCTTGCGCACTGCTCCGATCACATCGTTGGCTTTGCCTACGCCAACCCCGACTTGGCCGCGCTCGTTGCCGACCACCACCACAGCGCGGAAGCTCAACTTCTTGCCGCCCTTGACCACCTTGGTGACGCGGCGAATCTGGATGACCCGCTCTTGCCACTCCGTGGGCTGCTCTTCGCGGTTTTTTTTGCTTCTGCGACGTTCCCTCTGCTCAGCCATGTGCTATGTCCTCAGTAGCTAGAACTGTAACCCTGCTTCTCGGGCAGCTTCTGCCAAAGCCTGAACGCGCCCGTGATAGAGCTTGCCCCCCCGATCGAAAACCACGCGGGAAATGCCCATCTGTAAGGCTCGTTCAGCAACTGAGCGGCCCACCAAGGCAGCCGCTTCTTGAGTGGCTGTCCCGGTTTCTTTGAATTTTTCGCGCAGCTCCGTGTCCAAGGTGGAGGCGGAGGTTAAGGTATGCTGGGCTACATCGTCGATCACCTGGGCGTAGATGTGTCGATGGGAGCGAAACACGGCCAGGCGAGGCCGCTCGGCAGTGCCAAAGACCTTGCGGCGAATGCGTCGATGACGACGTTGGGTGGTGATTTTGCGGCTGGTTTTCATAGGACTCCGTCCCGCTTTCGCAATGGGCTATTTACTTCTTCGCTTTCCCGGATTTACCCGCCTTGCGGCGAACTTGTTCCCCTAGATAACGGATCCCTTTCCCCTTGTAGGGCTCCGGAGGCCGGACGGCTCGGATACGGGCGGCAGTATTGCCCACTAGTTCTTTATCTGTGCCTGAGACAACAATGATGTTGTTTCCCTCAACGGCAATTTGGATGCCGGGGGGAAAGGGGATCTCCACAGGATGGCTGTAGCCAACGTTCAAAACCAACTTGCTGCCTTGGATGGCAGCCCGGTAGCCCACGCCCACCAATTCCAGCCGCCGCTCAAATCCCTTGGACACTCCGTCTACCATGTTGGCGACCAAGGTGCGGCAGAGGCCGTGCAGTTGGCGGGCAGGACGAGAATCGTTGAGACGGCTGACCGTGAGCATCTGAGCGTTTTGCTGGACTGTGATCAAGGGCGGTAAACTGCGGGACAGTTGACCTTTCGGGCCTTTCACTGCAATGTGTTGGCCGTCGATCTGGATCTCCACCTTGGCAGGAAGGGCGATGGGGCGTCTACCAATACGGGACATGGGAAAAACTCCTGACCAGAGAAAACTTAATGTCTAGTAGACAAGGCAGAGGACTTCGCCGCCAATGCCCTGCTTACGAGCCTCCCGGTCGGTCATAATGCCGTTGGAGGTGGAGATGATGGCAATTCCAATTCCTCCCAGCACTCGGGGCAGCTCTTTGTGGTTGCGGTAAACCCGCAGACCCGGTCGGCTCACCCGCTTTAGACCATTGATGATGGGCCTGCAGTTGCGGCCTTTGCCTTTGTACTTCAATCGCAACACCACCCGGGCTTGGATCCCTTCTCCCTCCTCTTTCCATTCGCTGACAAACCCTTCCTCATGAAGAACGCGAGCGATGCTGCGGGTCATGCGTGTGGCCGGAACTGCCACCGACTCGTGCCGAGCCATGGTGGCATTGCGAATGCGGGTGAGCATATCGGCGATCGTGTCGTTGGTGTGGGCCATCGGTGGGTCAGTGCTCCTCGGAAGATCGATGCAGATCAAGAAAAGTCAGGGTGGGCAACCTAGGAGGCAAAGGGCATGCCAAACGCTTTGAGCAGGGCACGGCCCTCTTCGTCGGTTTTAGCAGTGGTCACAATGGAGATATCCATACCTCGCAACTGATCTACAGAGTCATAGTTGATTTCGGGAAAAATCAGTTGTTCGCGGATGCCCAGGGTGTAGTTGCCTCGTCCATCAAAGGCTTTGGGGCTGACGCCGCGGAAGTCACGGATACGGGGCAGAGCAATGTTGATCAGGCGATCCAAAAACGCATACATGCGCTCCCGTCGCAGGGTCACCATCAGGCCGACAGGCATGCCCTTGCGAATCTTGAAGCTGGCAATTGCCTTCTTGGCGCGGGTGATCACGGGCCGCTGGCCAGTGATGGCGCTGATCTCGGCAATGGAAGATTCCAGAGCCTTGGCATTTTGGGAAGCTTCCCCCAAGCCGCGGTTGATGACGATCTTCTCCAGGCGGGGCACCTGGTGGATGTTGGTGTAGCCCAACTCCTTTTGCAGCTTGGGGACGATGACGGTGTTGTAGAGGATTTGCAGACGTTGGGGCATGGTGGCTTCTCCTTGCGGCTCTGGGCTGGGTCAGAGCCAAACCAATGATGGAAAAAAGAATGTAATGCCTAGTCGAGGATCTCGCCTGTTTTCTTAAGGACGCGGACTTTGCGACCATCGGCGGTGATTTGATAGCCGATGCGGCTGGCCACTTCCTGCTTCTTGGAATAGGCCATCACTTTGCAGACGGGAATGGGGGCTTCCTTGGTCTCAATCCGGCCACTTTCCCCTTCTCGCTGAGGTTTGCGGTGGTAGGTAACAATGTTAACCCCTTCCACCAAAACCATGTTGCGTTCGGGAAAGACCCGCAGCACCTCGCCGATTTTGCCTTTGTCATCGCCGGAGATCACCTGCACGGTATCCCCTTGCTTGATACGCATTTTGTAGCGCAGGCTGTTGCGGTGCTTGCGAATGCCCGGTCGCCGAACTAAGCGCCGAATTTGGCTGGGTTTGAGGGAGCGAACCATCAGAGTACCTCCGGGGCAAGGGAGATGATCTTGGTGAAGTTTTTCTCCCGCAGCTCACGGGCTACAGGGCCGAAAACGCGAGTTCCACGGGGATTGCCATCATTGTTGATGATCACGGCAGCATTGTCGTCGAAGCGGATGCACATGCCGTCAGGGCGACGTACCGTATCGACGGTGCGGATAACAACGGCCTTGACAACATCGGATTTTTTGACGGGCATGTTGGGCAAGGCATCTTTGACGACGCCGATGATCACGTCGCCCAAGCTGGCGTAGCGACGGCCACTGCTGCCCAGCACGCGAATGCACATCATTTTGCGGGCGCCTGTGTTGTCGGCCACCGTCAGCATGGTTTGCTGCTGAATCATAGTTTCTTCACCTCCCTCAGGATTTCGGCAACTTGCCAACGCTTGGTGCGGCTGAGGGGACGGGTTTCCGTGATGCGCACCAGATCCCCTTCTTGACAGCGGTTTTCCTCGTCGTGGGCCTTAAACTTCTTGGTTTTGACGACGATTTTGCCGTACTTCGGGTGAGCGACCCGATTTTCTACGGCAACAACCACCGTTTTTTGCATCTTGTTGCTGACCACAATGCCAATCTTCTCCCGAACAGCCATTACTCCTCCTGGGTTGGGCGTTTGCCCCGCTTGCGTTCTGCCTCTACAGTTAACAGTTGCGCCAGCTTGTGCTTGCGCAGCCGGATGAGATGGGGTTGGTTCAACTGCCGCGTGGCCTGCTGCAAGCGCAGCTCAAACAGCTCTTTCTTGACGGCGTAGATCTCGTTGCTCAGCTCTTCATCCGATAGGGCACGGGCATCGGCGATTTTGGGCATGGGCATAGCTGGACTCTCCTCATACGCTGCTGGTGGCCACTTCTGAAACTGTTGCCTGGCCAGGCTCTGGCTTTTCAAAGTCGGCTTTGGTTACAAACTTGACTTTAATGGGTAGCTTCTGGGCGGCAAGGCGCATGGCCTCGCGGGCGATGGGCTCTGCCACTCCCCCCATTTCGAAGAGGATACGGCCCGGCTTGACGACACAAACCCAGTACTCAGGGTTGCCTTTGCCGGATCCCATGCGGGTTTCAGCAGCTCGCTGAGTAACGGGCTTGTCGGGAAAGATGCGAATCCAGATTTGGCCACCCCGCCGAACATAGCGGGTCATGGCTCGACGGCTGGCCTCGATCTGTCGAGCTGTAATCCAGGCGGGTTCTAGGGCCACAAGGCCGTATTCCCCAAAGTTGATGCGGTTGCCACGGGTCGCTTTGCCTTTCATGCGCCCGCGCTGTTGCTTGCGGTACTTGGTGCGTTTGGGGCTTAACATGGCCGTTCCTTAAGTCAACTGCGATAGGGATCCCTGGACGTTCCGGTGTTGGCCCTCAGGCCTCCTGAGCCGAGCGATCTTCAAAGGTGGGCCGCCGCCGCTGCTGCCGACGTTTGGGCTGTTGCAGGGGAAACTTCTGTTCGTGGCGTTCCTGCCCGGGCAGAACTTCCCCT
>NZ_JANSIO010000265.1:0-4658 GCF_047462195.1 Synechococcus sp. R3-13
TCGTCTAGGTGGTAGCACAGCCGAGTGATTCTACCAAAGTCCCCCTTGGCGATATCTACAAAACCTGCTCTCACTCTCTCTTGACAAAACCTGCTCTCACTCTCTCTTGAGCCATTGCCGGATCTGCTCGGCAGCTACATCGCGACCTCCCAACCCAAAAGCCAACGCCACCGCCACGGCAATCGCCCCCAGAACCAGACCAAAAGCCAACACCACAATGTCGGTGGCCACGCCCATCTGCTGCAGGGCCATGGCGCCAACAAAAACCAAGATAGCCACCCGCGCCGCCTGGGCCAGTACCCCTGAGGAAGGGCTACCCAAGCTCTTGATCATAGAGTGGGCCAAATTGGCCAAATAAAGACCGATCCCAAACACCAGGGCGCCGATGAGCACCCGACCGGAAATCAGCAACAGCCCCTGCACAATGTCGGTTAGGGCGGCAAACTGCAGCAACTCCACTGCCGGCACCGCCCCAAACAAGACCACGCCTACCCAGACCACCAAGCCGGCGATCTCGGAGGGAGTGCGACGTTTGGCAGCGGGATCCCCTTCAGGCTCAGGAGCAGCGGCCAGGGGCAAGCCCAGCCCCGCGACCAGACGGTCAAAACCCACCGCCTGCAGCAACTGGGTTACCAAGCTGGCCAAAAATTGCCCCAGCAAGTAAAAGACGGCCAGGATCAAAGCGGATCCCGCGATCATGGGAATGGCCCGCAACACCTGCTCCAGCATCGCCACCGCCGGATCGGAGATGGCCCGAATTTCCAAGGCATTCAGCGCCGCAATCACCGCCGGGATCAACACCAAGACATACACCACCGTCCCGACGATCTGGGCCAACTGGGGAACGCCAAAGCGTGCCCCCAACCGATTTGCCCCTGCTGCCACCAACAAATTGGAGACGATCCCACGCACGATGCGGGCCAAAAACCAGCCCACTGCACCGATGATCAGCGCTCCCAAAATCCGCGGCACCATCGACAGCAACTGATCCAGCAGGTTTTGCACCGGCTGCAGCGGCCCCTGCAGGTTCAGGGTATCCAGGATGATCGGCAGAAAGAACAGCAGAATCAGCCAGTAAAGGGCATTGCCCAAAGTTTCATTCAGTAGAAAAGGGGTGACCTCTGCACCTCCCTCTTGGCCGGTCGGGGTTCCTTCTACGCCTGCCTCACCGGCAGCGCTTTCCTGTTGCAGAGGCCGGGCCAACTGCTCATCGAGGTTGAAACGCCGCAGCCCCTGGATGACCGCCAGCCGAGCAACAGTGGCCACCACCCAGCCCACAGCCAGCAGCACCAGCGCCCCACCCACCCGTGGCAGATAAACGAAGATTTCCCCCAAAAACCTGTTGAGCGGATCGGAGACAGCTTGAAGCTGCAGGGCATTCAGTACCGCCACCAACACAAAAGCAAGAATCACCCAGTAGACGGCAGCGGCCACCCAGCGCTCCGTTTGGGGCAGCTTCTCGCCGGGCTTTTGGCCCAAAATCCAAGCAGCCAAGCGATTGTCCAGTTGCGTCCTTTTGAGCAGTCCTCTAACGCCGAAGGCTACTGCCGTGGCCACTATCCAACCCAGAATTAAGATGACAATCGCCGCAAGGAGATTGGGCATAAAATCGATAAGCCTAGACCAAAGACTGACGACAAAAGAGATGGCCTCATCTCCAATGGTGTTTCCAGAGGTGTCCATAATGATCCTCACAGCTTGAAAATGCTCAGGATGGACAGATAACAAGTGTAGGTTAGCCTGAAGTGTTTTTTCAGGCAAGTTGGCCAAAGGGGGAATATGATATGAGAAATATATATTGAGGCAGAAATGTCGGATCTCGAAATAAAACTTCACATTCTATTAACCCAAGGGCTCCAGCCATCAGTCAAAGCTCCGATGGGCCATCGAACGGCAAGGATCGAATTCAAGTTGTTGATACCGCAGGCTATAGCTTTTCCCCACCGAGCAGGAGCTTTGTAGATTAAGTCAGGATCTCTGTTGTGCGATGGATGCGGCTGCATTGGCTAGAGTCAGTGTTGCTGGGAGGAACTGTAGCGGGCAGTTTGCATCCACAGAATGAGAGCATTTTGATGACCTATATAAAGAATCAAACGGGCAATCGACACTCGGTCAATGGGTTGGATCCCCTGTAGCCTTGATATGCTTAGCCTATTGGCTTGCTCACTGTCTGACCTAGGGTGTATCCCGAAATACGTTTGCAGTTCTTCAATTTACAATTGATAGCCTTCTAAATCGGTTTCTTCCAATACACCAGCGCATCTTCTCCGTTGTAATACCCCTTGCGACGTCCCAGCCGTTGAAACCCTGCCGATTCGTACAGGCGGATTGCCGCTTGATTGGAAGCCTTTACCTCCAGAGTGGCCCAGCGGCAGCCTGCTGCTCTCGCTTGGTTCAGCAGTTCTTCCAGAATCCGCCGGCCCAAGCCCTGTTGCCGGTGCTCGGGATCCACCGCCAAGGAGATGATATGCGCTTCTTCTTCAATGCGCCAGAGAATGCCGAAGCCCACCAGCTCTTTTGTCGTCTGCGTCGGCGAAGTGGGGTTTGGAGAGGGAAGGGGAAACTCGGCTCGGCCCAAGCCACACGGGGCGCCAACGGCAACGGGTTCCGCCACTACACCAATCACCGTGCTTGTGGGTCGTTCCAGCTCCGCTCGATATCCCTGTTCTCCCCAGTATCCTCCGTAACACCGTCGATCCAGCTCCAGCAGTTGGGGCAGGGCAGTGATGTCCAACAGCTGCAGCCGATAACTCGTACCGCTCATGGTGGCCTAGTCTCGCAATTCGCAGAATTCCGCCAACAACAACTGCCCCAAGGGATCGTCATCGGGAGCCGCGTAGGGCAAGGCTCTGCGGCTGATGCTCAAGATGTTGCCCCCCGATTGGGGATGGTGCTCCGCACCGCTTTCGCGAACAGGCTTGAGTTCGTAGTCGATCCCTTCGGTGAAGCCGGCTTCCTGTAGGTAGTCTTGGGCGGCTTTGAGGATCCCTTCTCGCAGTTGCGCTTTGACCGCAGGGGCCATGAGGTGGCGAACAAACCACTGGGCGCTGGCGGGATCCACCTCGGCCAGGTATTGGAGGGCAGGGGTCAACACAGCAGGGCGCTCTTGAGGGGACAAGCCGTTCACCTGCTGAGCTACCGCGGGCACATCCCGCCGTTGCATCGCCTGGATCAGGGCTTGTGTGGCTGGAGAAAATGAGGGATCCTGCGCTTGACTCATGGCTGGGGGTACCAGAGGGATTCGAGGGTGCGGACAAGGGCTGCTGCTTCGAAAGGAGAGGGAGCAGTCGGCAGACAGACGGTTACATGGCCCAGTTTTCGCCCTGGGCGGGCAGGAGTTTTGTGGTACCAATGCACCGTGGCATTGGGGAGCTGGGCCAGGCGCTGCCGCTTTTCTGGGTAATCGCCGGTGGCATGCTCATAGCCCAAGAGATTGACCATCACTGCCCCCCCACACTTGAGGGAGGGATCCCCCAAGGGCAGGCCGAGGATGGCCCGCAGGTGTTGCTCGAATTGTGAGGTGTGGCAGGCTTCCAGGGTGTAGTGGCCGGAATTGTGGACCCGCGGCGAGATTTCGTTGATCCAGATCCCGGCCTTGGGATGGGGGGGCGGCACCCAAAACAGCTCGATGCCGAACACGCCAACTGCACCCAATTTTTCCATCAGATCGGCTGCCAAGCGCCGGATCTCGGCCTCGGTGGTTGGGGGGATGCGGGCAGGCACCAGGACATGGCGGCAGATTTGCTCGATCTGCACAGTTTCCACCACCGGATAAACCCGGATCTCTCCCTTCAGCCCCCGCGCTACCATCACCGCCAGCTCCCGCTCGAACGGGATCCATTCCTCCAGCAATAGCGGGATCCCCTCAGATTGGCTAAGGGCCTGCTGCAAAGCCGCTCGCTCGTGCAAGATGCGGGTGCCCTGCCCATCGTAGCCCTGCCGCCGTCGCTTGAGCACCACCGGAAAGCCCAGTCCAGCCAGGTCTGCCGAATCCAACACCGCCTCCAGCGGAAAAAAAGTCGGCACCGGCAACCCCAACCGCGCCAGAAACTGCCGTTGGTGCAACTTGTCCAGCAGCGGCTCCAGCGTGCTGAGGCTGGGACGAAAGCGGGATCCCTCCGGATCCAGTTTTTTCAGCTCCGGCAGAGGGATAAACTCGTTTTCAAAAGTAACCACCGGGCAGCGCTCCAACAACTGGGCCGTGGCCTGGCTGTCGGCTGTGGATCCCCAAACCACCCCATCGGCCACTGCCACCGCCGGATCGGTGGGAGCAGCAGCCTGCACCACCAGCGGGATCCCCATCTGGCGAGCTGCCAAGGCCAACATCTGCGCCAACTGCCCGCCGCCAATCACCCCCACAGGTTGGGATCTCTGGTCTTTTGAGGATACCTGGGTTTCCACAGCCGTACCGTTATACTGGGTGGTGGGCCGCTGTCCATTGCTTCTGGGATCCAGAACCCCATTATGGGACCCCTTGCCCTCCAGCGCTAGGAGAAAAACGGTGGAACCCTCTCAACCGTCTGAGCCCAGAGCTTTGATTAACCGGGCTTTGGCAGATAAGGTCTTAACTCGCGCTGAACAACAGCAGATCCTCAATGCCGTCATGGCCGATCAAGAAATTTCCCCAGAAGAGCATGACTCTAGTCAATAATAAGCTC
>NZ_JANSIO010000266.1:0-2256 GCF_047462195.1 Synechococcus sp. R3-13
GGGTAGTACAGCCACAGCAACCCCACTTCCAGCAGCAGCCCCACCACGGCAATGGGGGTCATCTGGGCAGCAAACTCCAGGTAGCCGATCCCAGAGAAGGAGCCGATCAGGATATTCTGCGGGTTGCCGCTCAGGGTGGCGACGGATCCCAGGTTGGTGGCTGCCGCCAAGCCCAGCAGATAGGGAATCGGGTTTAACCCCAGCACCGTTGTGACCTGCAAAGTCAGGGGAGTAAACACCAGCGCCAGCGTGTCGTTGAGCAGGAAAGCCGAGAGCAGCCCGCTGCCGAACACCAGCATGATCAACAGACCAAAGGGGCTGCGGCTCACCCGAATCAAGCCCAGCAAAGCCAACTGAAAAGCCCCCCCATAGGACAAGCTGGCATTTACCACCATCATGCTCAGGAGAAACACAATCGTGGTCGGGTCAATGGCTTCCCAAGCCTGCCGTAGCGACAAGGTCCCCAAGCCAATCAACAGGGCGGATCCCACCAGGGCGATGGTGGCCCGGTTCATACGCAACCTAGGCAGGGATCCCAGTCCCAACCCGACATAGCTCAAACCCAACACCAACCAAGACAGCCCCTGCACCCCCCGATCCCTCCCGCACTTCTTTCAGGATCCCTGATGGGTTCAGCCAATGGCAAAGGCTGGAGTTGAAACAGGCCCAACATTCCCGATACTCAATGAAGTCACAAATAAGTCACAAGAACCAATCATGGTCAGAAACCTTTCGGGATAGTCCAAAAGCTCCGCTGGATCAGCGCGTTTGCCTCGGCGAGCTGCAGACCGAGCAGAGGTGGCGAGAATATCCAAGGTCTGGCCATCGTTCGTAGGATAATGGGAGCCCGCAGACATTGAGTTACCCACCGTTCACTGAGGAGTTGTCCCCTTGGTCAAAGAACGCGTAGAGGTCATCGTCCCGGCCACCACCGCCAATTTGGGGCCAGGGTTCGACTGCATCGGTGCAGCCCTAGAGCTCTACAATCACTTCTATTTTCGCGAGATCCCTTCTGGCCTCAGCATCCACTACCGTGGCAGCGACCACATCAGCCAAAGCAAGGACAACCTGGTGTACCGGGCTTTTTGCCGCGCCTTTGAGTTGCTGAGTAAGCCTGTGCCGGGGGTAGAAATCGAAATTACCCTCAACGTGCCCCTGGCGCGGGGGTTGGGCAGTTCTGCCACCGCCATTGTCGGCGGCTTACTGGGGGCCAATGCCATTGGAGCACTCAACTTAGCTCCCGAAACCCTTCTACAACTGGCTATTGCCTTGGAGGGCCACCCAGACAATGTGGTGCCCGCCCTGCAGGGCAGTTGTCAGCTTTGTGTGCAGGGACAGCAGGGGCAATGGGTGTTTTGTCCCGTGGAGTGGCATGAGAGCATTGGCATCCTGGCCGTAGTGCCCAACTTTAAGCTTTCCACCCAAGCGGCCCGCGAGATCCTGCCCAAATCCGTCAGCTTGGCGGATGCGGTTTTTTCCAGCAGCCATCTGGGCCTGCTCATTCGCAGCTTGCAGTCGGGGCGGGTGGACTGGCTGAAGGTGGCTCTGCAGGATCGGCTGCACCAGCCGGCGCGTATGGAGCTGATCACTGGGTTCAAAACGGTTCAAGCTGCAGCCATGGCTGCCGGAGCCTATGGGGTGGTGATCAGCGGAGCCGGCCCCACTCTTCTGGCCCTCTGTGCTCCCGAGAATCGGGAACGGGTGGGATCCGCGATGGTCAGCGCTTGGGCGCAGTTGGATATTGAAGCGGAGGCCAAACTGCTCAACCTGGACCGGCAGGGAGGACGGGTGGTGATCCACTCCCAGCAATCTGGATAGGAAACTTCCTGTCCAATCGGGGAGCTACCCTGCTGCCGGGAAGCCATCTTGCAGCAGCAACACCAAGGGCGGAAGAAATAGCCAAGCCGCCACCATCAAGGATGCCGCTGCCGCCATCAACACCGCTGCTGCCGCGCAATCTTTGGCGATCTCGGCCAGGAGATGGTACTTGCTGCCCAGGGTGAGATCCACCACTGCTTCCAGAGCGGTATTCACCAGCTCCAGCGCCATCACCAAACCGCTGGTTAGGCTAATCACGGCCATTTCCAGGGCGCTCAGCCGCAGGCCCAGCCCAAGGCCAAAGGCCATCACCGCCATCACCATGTGAATGCGCAAGTTGCGCTGAGTGCAGATGGCATAGACCAAGCCCTTGCCCGCGTAGTAGAAACTTTTGCCCAAGTTGTCGGCCACTTGCCAAGAGGGGGGGCGTCGCCAGGG
>NZ_JANSIO010000267.1:0-5076 GCF_047462195.1 Synechococcus sp. R3-13
TTCAGCAGTGTTCAGCGTAAATGTATCAGCCTTCACCTTCTCCTTCTCCAGAAGGACGGTCTCCTGCAGAACCCAAGCCGGAGTCCAGCCCCGAGGCTCAGGAGAGTGAGGCTACAGAGTCTCCTAAGCCAGAATCCCCAGCCCCCCAGCCAGGGGATCCCGGCGGACCGACTCCTTCTCCTTCCCCCAGCCCCTAGGGAAAACTCGATCCAGACCCCGAACAGGCTCAATAGTGTTTTAAGAGCTTCCGATCCCTTAATACCTACTAAATCTAGTGGGCACAAGCGGGGCAGGATGTTAAGCTACTGCCAGTTGCGACCGGATGGGATCCATGAGCTCAACCTTGCAGCCGTTCCTGCATTTGTTGCAGAGGAGTTCCTTTTGGGGGGTGTTGGGTGGGATGTTGATGGCCGCTGCTGTTGCCCCGGTTGCCGCTCAGCAGTTCGAGTTCACCCCTCAGCCGGTGCCCCCCAGGGGGGATCCCGTCCCTACCCTACCCTTGCTGAGCCCTCCGCCCTCCCCCGGCTCTGCCACGGCCCTGCCACCGGTACCTCAGGTGCCGCAAATGCCGCTGGATCCCACAGCTCCGGCCTTGGATCCGATCCCGGTGGTGCCCGTTCCAGCGGCCTCAGGTGGACAACTCCCCCAAGGCGAGGCCTATTCCTATCAACGTCGGCCCGACCTCAGCCCAGGTGGGGATCTCCCTGGAGCCACGCGGGGCGAGCTGCCTGCCGGCACCCGTATTCTCCTCACGGTCTACCGCCCCATCACTTTCCAGCCCTACCAGGCCATTAACGGCCACCTGGAAGTCTCCGAGCCGGTGGTGGATCGCTTTGGCCAGGTGGTGATCCCGGCAGGGAGTGTAGTGTGGGGCACTTTTGAGCCGGTTTACCGAGAACAGAAGTTTCCTGGTCGGGAGTCGGAGAGCGCCGATCCCCAAGAGCGGGTCGTCGGCAGCCGCTTTGTGGCCAACCGCCTCACCATTGGGTCTTCCACCTACTTGGTGAGAGGCCAATCTGCGCCGCTACCAGTCGGGTTGGATCGCAACGCCGATGTCGGCACAACTGTAGCCCGCGGGGCAGGCTATGGGGCAGCAGGTGGGTTGGCCTTGGGGATCCTCACGGGGGGATGGGGCTTTTTGCCGATCTTGGCCGGCAGCTTGGCCGGCGCTGCGGCAGGCAGTACCAATATTGACCGGGTGGTGACGCTGCAGCCCAATACGTTGGTGGAGCTGGAACTGACCGATAGCCTGATCATCCAATAACTGGTCAACGCTCTCTTGCGCTGGGGCAGGTCAGTAGAGTAGAAGAGAGCACCCTCAATTGCTTCCATGGCCTTCTGGATCTACGTTGTGCCCCCGCTGGCCGGGCTGGTGATCGGCTATTTCACTAACGACATTGCCATCAAAATGCTGTTCCGGCCCTACCGCCCCTATCGGGTTTTCGGCTGGCGCATCCCCTTCACCCCCGGTTTGATCCCGCAGAACCAACCCCGTCTGGCCAAGCAGATCGCCAAGACCATCATGGGATCCCTGCTCACGCCGGAGGAACTGCACAATCTGGCCCGCAAGCTGCTGCAAACCGAGCGCATGCAAGCTGGGATCCGCTGGCTGCTGGGGGTAGCTCTGGATCGGCTGCAAAACCCTGAGCAACAGCAGCAAACTGCTCAGGTGTTGGCGCGCATTTTAGCCGACCTGTTTAACGAGTCGTTGCCCCGCCTGGTGAAGGTGCTTGCCCGCCAAGAAACCTTTTTGGAAGGGCCCATTAACCAACTGTTCGACCAAGTGTTGCTGGAGCTGCGCCTCAGCAGCGAGCAGGCTAAGCAGCTCTCGGAGTGGATCCTGAAGCAGGCGCTGCCCCCAAAGGTGTTGCGGCAGAACTTGGTGGACTTTCTCACCGATCGCAACATCGAATCCCTTGACGAGGAGTTTCGTGAACGAGCGACCGGCTCCTACTGGGTGGTGGCCAACTTGTTCGGCCTGAAAAATGCCCTGTTGCGCCTGCGCACCTATTGTCTAGAAGAGCCGGAAGGGGCAGAAGCCATCTTGGAAGATCTGCTCAAAGACATCAACGCCTCCCGCCGCCTGACCGAGATCCTGCAGAACCTCTCGCTGCAAAACCTGCCGGTTTCCGCCGTGCGTCAGTTGCGCCGTGCCCTCCGCGACGGGATCCAAGATTACCTGCGCAGCCAAGGGCCAGAGGTTATCAAAGGGCTGGGGGAGACCATCGATTGGGAAAAAGTGGCCAGCCTGGTGTTGGGACGCCTGCGCAACTCCAAGGCGTTGATCACCTCCATCGATCAGATCAGCGCCGACCTGGCTTTGGTCTTGGAGCGCTACCTAGAACGGGATCTCGAATCCCTGATGATGCAGGTGATCCCGGTGTTGAACCTGGATCAGGTCATTGCCGATAAAGTCAACGCCACCTCCCCTGCCGACCTGGAGCAGGCCATCCAGCAGATCGTGCGCCAAGAACTCCAGGCCATCGTCAACTTAGGCGGCCTCCTCGGCTTTTTGGTGGGCTGTGTGCAGGTGCTGTTCTTGCTGGGCTGACGAGTTTGGGTTGGGCTTTGACTTTGGCTATGATATGAGAATGCGATTAACAATTCTCCACACTTCGGATCTCCATGCCAATCTACATCCCTGGAACTACTTCACCGGGATCCCTGCGGAGCACGGTCTAGCCAAGCTGGCCACCCTTATTAAGCGCGTGCGAGCTGCCAGTGAGGATCCCGTCCTGCTCATCGACAGCGGCGACACCATTCAGGGATCCCCCTTGGGCACCTACTATGCGCAAGTGGAGCGCGTCTCTCCCCACCCCTTGGCCCATGCCCTCAACGCCCTAGGCTACGACGCCTTTACCCCTGGCAACCACGACTTTAACTTTGGGCTTCAGGTTCTCCGGGATTTTGTCGGCGATCTCCGCTGTCCGGTGCTCTGCGCCAACATCCTCCGCCAGAATGGGGATCCCCTCTTCCAGCCCTACCTGATCCGGGAATTGGCCGGGGTTCGCGTTGGCTTGCTAGGGCTGACCACCCCCCGCATCGACACCTGGGAGCGACCCGACTACATTGCGGGGCTGCGCTTTGCCCCCTTGTTGGAGACCGCCCGACACTACCTATCGCTGCTGCGACCTCAGGTGGATGTTTTGATCTTGATCCTGCACAGCGGCCCCAACCAATTGCCCCCCCTGCGCACCCCTGAGCACTGGCACAACCCGGATCGCTCCGGCTGGTGCAGCAACAAAAGCCTGGCAGGGGAAAACGAACTGTTGGCCCTGGCCGAACTGGACGGCATTGACGTCATCCTCTCCGGCCATACCCACCAGACCATCGCCGGTCTGGGGGGATCCCCAGCTCTAGTGGTGCAGCCCGGCTATTGGGGCAGCCACCTCTCCCAGGTATCCCTGGAGCTGGAGCGCCAGGGCAGCCGCTGGCAAATTCTCGGGAAAAGCGCACAGCTCCTCTCCGCCGAAGGGATCCCTCCCGATCCCGAACTCTTGGCCTTGACAGAGCCCTATCATCAAGCCACCCTGCGCTACATCCGTCAGCCCATCGGCCAAGCCCGTTCTGCCTATAGCGGCGGTCTGGCAGCCCGTCTGGGGGCCAACCCTCTGGCAGAGCTGCTCCATCAGGCCCAATTGCAAGCAGTGCGGGAGGCAGGATTCCCCGCAGAGCTCTCCCTGGTCAACATCTGCAGCAGCGCCGGCCTGTCAGCAGGCCCCATCTCCCTGCAAGATGCCTACAGCCTCACCGTCTACGACAACACCCTCTGCGTTTTGGAGATCACCGGAGATATTCTGCGGCGCGCCCTGGAACAGACTGCCGGCTATTTTCGCCAGTTGGATCCCAATCACCTTCCCGCCGATCCTGCTGCCGTCGTGGCCCCCGAAGCCCGCGGCTACACCTTCGACCTCTACCACGGCATCGACTACTGCTTCGATCTCACCCGCCCCGTAGGAAAGCGCCTGGTGACCTTACAATTCCGCGGACAGCCGGTGGAACCAGCACAGACCTTTCGCCTGGCCATTAACCACTACCGAGCCGGCGGCGGCGGCGGTTACAGCATGTTCCAAGAAGCCCAAACCCTGTGGATCTCAGCCGATAGCATCCGCGACTTTCTGGTCTACTATATTCACACCCACTCCCCCATTCAACCCATCTACAGCCCCAACTGGCGCCTAATCCCCGACTTGGCCAAGATCTACTTCCCCGATTGCCTGGGCCGGCCACGCGAACATCTGCTGGTCGGCTAGGAAAGAAAAGATATTGACTTCAACTGGCTGAAAGAGAACCCGGTAGAATACGATCAACACAGAGCCTGGTTTGGCTGAGTGCAGCGGCGGTTTTGAAACTGCCAAACTGGGGATATCCGAGTCACTGCTCATTGCTAACACTTGCCGACATCGCCCATGACTGCCGAAGAGAAGCAACCGATGGCCCCAGAAGATACCTATCCTGAACTACAGGAAGAAGAGATCGACGTAGAGGCAGAGCTGGAGAAGCTGATTTTGGAAGATAGCGAAGCAGAAGCCGGTACCTCCTCCGGAGAAACCGCAGCTGAGCCTTCTCCAGATCCCGGTGAAGCTCTCAAGCAGCTCCAGCACGAGTTGGAAGTTGTCCGCCAGCAACTCAAAGAGAAAGAAGACGCCTACCTGCGCCTCTACGCCGATTTTGAAAACTACCGGCGGCGTACCCAGCGGGAAAAAGAAGAGTTCAGCCAAAAAGAACGGCAGAAATTTGTGCTGGAGATCTTGCCTGTTGTGGACAGCTTTGAGCGGGCTCAGCAGCAGCTGAAGCTGGAAACCGACCGCGAGCGGGAGTTGCACAACAGCTACCAGAGCGTCTACCGCCTGCTGGTGGAATGCCTGAAGAAGATGGGCGTCTCCCGCATGAAATCGGTGGGCCAGCCCTTCGACCCCAACCTGCACGAAGCCATAGCCCGTCAGCCCAGCCCAGACTATCCTGAAGATGTGGTAGCCGTCGAATATCAGCCGGGTTACAAGTTGGGGGACTTGGTGATCCGTCATGCCATGGTAGCCGTCTCGGCGGGCAGCCCCAGCTCTGAACCATCCCCCC
>NZ_JANSIO010000268.1:0-972 GCF_047462195.1 Synechococcus sp. R3-13
CCATCCTTCCAGAGGGACTGGTGGGTGTGCATGCCAGTGCCGTTGTCGTTAAATAGGGGCTTGGGCATGAAGGTGACGGTTTTGCCGTGCTTGCGGGCCACGTTCCGGATCACGTATTTGTAAACCATCATGTAGTCGGCAGCCGTGATCAGATCGGCAAAGCGATAGCCCAACTCCCCTTGCCCGCCGGTAGCCACCTCGTGGTGATGCTTCTCGATGGGCACTCCCAACTTGCCCATGGTCAGCAGCATCTCGGTGCGGATGTTTTGATGGGCATCGGTGGGCGGGGCCGGGAAATAGCCCTCTTTGTAGCGAGGCTTGTAGCCCAGGTTGCCACCTTTCTCCTCGCGGCCCGAGTTCCAGCGACCTTCGATGGAATCCACGAAGTAGTAGGCCGAGTTTTGGGTTTGGTCGAAGCGAACATCCTCAAAAATGAAAAACTCCGCTTCCGGCCCGAAGTAAGCCGTATCGGCAATGCCCGTCGATTGCAGATAGGCAACGGCACGGGCGGCAAGGCTGCGGGGACAACGGCTATAAGGCTGGCCGGTGCGCGGCTCAACAATGCTGCAAGTTATGCTGAGGGTGGGCACCTCCAGAAAGGGATCGATCCAAGCCGTTTTGGGATCCGGCACCATGTACATGTCCGACTCGTTGATCGCTTTCCAGCCCCGGATACTGGATCCGTCAAAGGGAAGCCCCTCAGTGAAGGTTTCTTCCTTGATCATCGAGGTGTGGAAGGAAACATGCTGCCAGGTGCCAAAGATATCCACAAACTTGAGATCCACTATCTGGACGTTGTTGTCCTGGATCATCTGAAGCACTTCTTGGGGCGTGGATGCCATTACTCTCTCCTGATTGGGTTGCGGTTAAGACTGGGGGAACTGTGGCTGAAACAAATGGGATCCCAGCAGGTGATCCCCACGCTTCGACCCAGACAGGCCAAAAACGCTCACTCATCCTAGAAAGGCCAAC
>NZ_JANSIO010000269.1:0-10428 GCF_047462195.1 Synechococcus sp. R3-13
GGGTACAGTGTCCTAGTTTGAATCGAAATGACCCTAAAGGGATCCCTTGAGGAGTTGGCTGAGCCGGTGGACGGTCGGATTTCGGGAAGCACCCAATTGCTCGGTCTAATCGGGGATCCGGTGGCCCACAGCTTATCCCCAGCCATGCACAATGCTGCTTTGGCAGCTATGGGGGAAAACTATTGCTATGTGCCGTTTCCGGTGGCTCCAAAACACTTGGCGGCGGCGGTGGCAGGGCTGGCGGCCATTGGGGTGCGGGGGTTTAATGTGACGATTCCTCACAAACAGGCCATTCTCCCTTTGCTCGATCAGATTGAATCGCGGGCAGCAGCGGTGGGGGCGGTGAATACGGTTTACCCCTTGCCAGAGGGCGGGTGGGCGGGCACCAATACCGATATCGATGGCTTTGTGCAGCCTTTGCTGGGCCTGGAAAAAGGGATCCCTACTCTCATTCTGGGATCCGGGGGGGCAGCGCGGGCGGCCATCCAAGGCTGTTTGGAGTTGGGGCTGGGGCCGGTGCGGGTGGCGGGGCGATCCCCCAACCCATTGCTGGCCTTGCGACAGACTTGGCCGCAGGTGGAGACGGTGAACTGGGCGGAGTTGAATTGCTACCTGTCTCAGACGCGGCTTTTGGTCAACACCACCCCCGTGGGCATGCACAAGCCGGGATCCCCTGGCGGTCAAGGGCTTTCCCCCCTGAGCCGAGAGCAACTGGGCCTGCTGTCTCCGGGTGCCATCGTCTACGACCTGATCTATGTGCCGGATCCCACTCCTCTGCTGCGGATGGCCGCCGAGTTGGGACATACCCCCATCAGTGGGCTGGAGATGCTGGTTCAGCAGGGGGCCAAGGCCCTGTCGCTTTGGCTGGGAGGCAAGCCTGTGCCAGTAGAGGTGATGCGGCAGGCAGCTCAACACCAGTTGGCCCAGGTTTAGGGTCACTCCAGGCCAGTTGGAAGCCCTCTCTCAAGGTGTAATGAGATAACAACAACTACCGGGCTAGCAATCCAAGGTTGTTTCCCGCTCCCAGGGCGTGATCTGACGGTTGTATTCCTGCCACTGTTGGCGTTTGAGCTTGAGGTAGGCATTCACAAAGGGATCCCCCAGCCTGCTGCGGAACAGGGTACTTTGGTCTAAATGGTTGAGGGCTTCGACCAGAGAGCCGGGCAACGTTGGGGCATTGGGGAGGGGATCGGTGTAGGCGTTGTTGTCACAGCGGGGGCCAGGATCCCGTTGGTGTTGGATCCCGTCCAGACCGGCGGCAATGAGACCAGCAGCCAAAAGATAGGGATTGGCGGCAGCATCGGCCAAACGCAGTTCAAACCGCCCGGCATCCGGGATCCGAATGGCGTGGGTGCGATTATTGCCGCTGTAGCTGATTGTGTTGGGAGACCAGGTGGCCCCAGAGAGGGTGACAGGGGCATTGAGGCGGCGATAAGAATTGACCGTCGGGTTGGTGAGGGCACACAAAGCAGGTGCATGGTGTAGCACCCCGCCGATGAAGTGATAGGCCAGTTGAGAAAGCCCCAATTCCCCTTGGGGATCGGCGAATAGGTTTTGCTCCCCCTGCCAAAGAGAAATATGGGTGTGGCAGCCGTTGCCCGTCAGATGGGCAAAGGGTTTGGGCATGAAGGTAGCTCGATAGCCATGCTTTTCGGCAATGCTTTTCACCATGTATTTGAAAAAGGCGTGGCGATCAGCCGTAACTAGGGCATCGTTAAACCGCCAGTTCATCTCAAACTGGCCGTTGGCATCCTCGTGATCGTTTTGATAGGGATCCCAGCCCAGCTTCTGCATGCCATCGCAGATGTCCCGGATCACCGAGAAACGCCGCATCAAACTTTGCTGGTCATAGCAGGGCTTGGCCTGCCGATCCCGCTCATCGGAAATGGCCCACTCTTCTGGCGACAGAAGCATGAACTCGCATTCGATCCCCGTCTTGACTTGAAAGCCCATAGCTTCTGCTTGGGACAACACCTTCTTCAATACCCAGCGGGGGGTTTGTGGCAAGGGATCCCCGTTGACCTGGACTAGATCGGCAGGCATCCAGGCCACTTCCGGCTGCCAGGGCAGTTGAAACAGGCGCTCGCGCTCCGGCTGGGCAAACACATCGGGATCCGCTGGAGTCAAGTCCAACCAGGCGGCAAACCCGGCAAATCCAGCCTGACCCTCTGCCATGAAGTCGATAGCTGAGGCAGGCACCAGCTTGGCCCGTTGGATCCCAAGCAGGTCGGTAAAAGAGAGCAGAAAGTAGTTGATCCCTTGGGCGCGGGCAATTTCAGAAAGCGGCTGTGTCATGCACCCAAGCTAGGTCTTGGCCTCAGGTAGAGGTGTGTCTTTCCGCACAAAAATAGATCTTTATCAAAAGAAACGGCCAGGAAGACAAACACCGCCATTTGTATTCGCCCAGGGTTGCGCAGCAATGGGAAAATTCTCCCCTGGCCAACAATTACCCGTTGATGTTCCTTCCCGCTTTTGAGTCAGCCCAGATGGTTGCCAAGGCGGGGTGGAAGTTGAATGCCAAGAGGGCCAGCAAGCCATCGTTTCGAGCAGTACCTCTGGGCATGAAGGCCGGGGCGTCTGCGCCGTGGCTCCCTCAGTGAATTAGGATGGGAAAGCGTGGTTTTGCCGTGTCGGCCCGCTTATTCTTCTCTTGGGTAGGTCTGGAGCAGCGCAGATGGCAGTTTACGAGGGCAATTTTGTT
Organism: Synechococcus sp. R3-13; assembly: GCF_047462195.1. NCBI lineage: Bacteria > Bacillati > Cyanobacteriota > Cyanophyceae > Synechococcales > Synechococcaceae > Synechococcus > Synechococcus sp. R3-13. The sequence continues at coordinate 2,702 of NZ_JANSIO010000269.1, forward strand.
CAGACGGAGGATCTGCGTCTGGCCATCGTCATCGGTCGGTTTAACGACCTAATCACCGGCAAATTGTTGGAAGGGTGTCAGGACGCGCTGAAGCGGCATGGTGTGGATGTCGGCCCGGAGAGCAAGCAAGTGGACTACTACTGGGTGCCCGGCAGTTTTGAGGTGCCTTTGCTGGCCCACCAACTGGCCCAATCTCGCCGTTATGACGCCATCATCTGCCTGGGGGCAGTGATTCGCGGGCAAACTCCCCACTTCGACTATGTGGCGGCGGAGGTCTCCAAAGGCATTGCGGCGGCAGGATTTCGTACCGGCGTGCCGGTTATTTTCGGGATCATCACCGCCGATACCCTGCAGCAGGCTCTGGAGCGGGCCGGGGTCAAGAGCAACAAAGGTTGGGAATACGCCATGAGTGCCCTGGAGATGGCTACTCTGATGCGCCAAGTTGCCCCCGTGCTCCAAGGCAGCTACAGCCACAGCGGCAACGGGGCCGGATCCCGTCCGTCTCTGCCCGGTGGAGCGGAAGCCCTGCAGTCTACCCTGGACAGCGCTGCCTATTGAGGGCGGGTGAGGCGAGTCAGCACTTCGTTGGAGCGCTGCACAAAGGCTCGCACGGCTGCCGGGTCAAAGCTTTTCTGGGTAATCAAAGCCAGATCGTAGATGTGATTGCAGATGAGGTGAACCAAGTCGGGATCCCGACCCTGATCGGCAAGAGACTGCAGGTTTTGGATAAGGGGATGGGCCGTGTTCAGAACCAGGGTGTGCTCTTCCAGAAACTCCAGCGGCTTTTGCTGGATGACGGCGTTGAGCTCCTGCAGGCGCCGCAGCGTCTCCGGTAGCAAGATCATGGCCGGAACCGACTCTGATTTAAGAGCTTCTGCTTTGATCTGCAACTTGTCTTTGCCCAGGGCCTGCCGAAAGAGATCGACCAACTTTTGGCTGCGGGTTTTTTGCGTGACCGGGTCAACAATTTCGGCGGCTTTGTCTTTATCTACCAGCGTTTCGTCCAGCTCAGAGTCCACCCGCTTAAATTGGATCCCTTCTTCTTTGTATTCCCGCTCCAAAAAGCTGCTGAAGTGGCTGTCGATCCAGCTATCCAGCATGATCACTTCCAGTCCTTGAGAGCGGTGGAGATCGATGTAGGCACTCTGGGCAGCCTCATCGGTGGCGTAGTAAACTCGCTTGTTTTGCTTGTCGCGGGTGCGCTCCAGGTACGCTTTCAGGGTCACATATTCGGGTTTGTCAGCAGGGGATCCGGCCACTCGGAAAATGAGAATATCCTTAATCTGGGCAAAGAACTTGTCGTTGTTCATCGCCCCAAACTTCATAAAGAGGCTGATGTCGGGCCAGACCTTGACGTATTTTTCGTAATCTTCTCTGTACAGTTCATTGAGACGATCCGCCACCTTTTTGGCAACGTGATCCCCAATGCGTCTTACGGTGCGGTCATTTTGTAAGAAGCTGCGGGAGACGTTGAGAGGAATATCCGGGCTGTCGATGGCCCCCCGCAGAGGCAGGAGAAACTTGGGGATGACTTCCTCACAGTTATCTTGGACAAAGACTTGATTGCAGAACAGCTTGACTTGACCCTTGGTGGGATCAATATCTGGGCGCAACTTGGGAAAATAGAGGATCCCTTGCACGATGAAGGGATAGTCGGTGTTGATGTGCACCCAGAAATGGGGATCCTCTTGAAAGGGATAGAGGTAGCGATAAAACTCTAGGTAATCCTCATCTTTGAGTTCGGAAGGTGAGGTTCTCCACAGGGGCTTTTGCTTGTTGATCACTTCCCCGTTTAACTTGATGGGAACGGGGATGAAATCGCAGTATTTACGAACCAATTCCCGAATGCGGCTTGGCTCCAGGTATTCTTCGTTTTCGGGGGTGATGTAAAGGGTAACGGTGGTGCCGATGCTGGAGCGCTCAGAATCGGAGAGGGTAAAAGTAGTGGTGCCGTCACAAGCCCACTTCACCGGCGTGCTGCCGGGCCGATAGGAGAGGGTGTCGATCTCCACCCGCTGCGACACCATAAAAGAGGAGTAGAATCCTAGACCAAAGTGGCCAATGATTGCTTGCTCTGCGTCTTTGCCCTTGTACTTTTGAATGAACTCTTCAGCGCTGGAAAAAGCCACCTGGTTGATGTATTTTTTCACTTCCTCGGCAGTCATGCCAATGCCGTTATCGGCCACCGCTAAGGTCTTGGCCTCCTTGTTGAGGGCAATCGTGATCTCCGGCTCTGGGAGATCTGCCACTTCGCCGGCAAGGCTGGCCATCTTCAGCTTGGTGATGGCATCAGCAGCATTGGAGATCAGCTCCCGCAAGAAGATCTCTCGATCCGAGTAGAGAGACTGCTTGATGATGGGAAAGATGTTCTCGGTGTGGATGGTGATGGATCCCTGTTCCAGCACGGTCATAGGTGGCTCAGCACTCAAACAAGCTCAGTGCTAATCTACAGAGACCGAAAAGTCCCCGACAAGCAGGCTCTTTTTCGGAAATCCGCACTCGCAACCGAACCGGCTCTCTAGAGCTGAGCGGCTCCGGGCGGAGCTTGGGCTTGGCCGTTCCCATCAGTGGTGCGGAGCGCTTCATCCAAAGCAAGTTGTTGGGCCCAATCCTGGCCGATCCGAATGGTGACGTCGGAGTTGAGAACGCCGGTGGACTCTACCCGCATCTCTCCTAGGCCGACGGCGGCGCGGATCTGTTTGGCTCCTTCGCGATCCCCGCTCTGGGCGAGGATCTCCGTTTGCTGCAGCACCTGAGTGCTGTCTTCCACGGCAAAAGCATGGACGTATCCTTGTCTCACCAATTCTTGCACCATACGACGGGCCATCCCCGGCTCTCCGGTCGCGTTTTGCACGGCTATGCGCAGGCGGTGTGGAGGAATGCGGGCTACCTCTGCCTCCAGGCCAAAGTGGGAGACGGCCACCCGTCGGATCCCGGCTGGATCCGGCAGCCAGTAGCTGGTGGAGAATTCTCCCGGCTGGCTGAAGCGGCCCGGCAACAGCACCAGGTCGATGCGATCGCCCCCAGAGGTGAGGACAAACTTGGCCAAGCTCAGAACCTCTTCCCAGGTGAGGTTGGTATCGAGGTTGGTGCGGATAACCTGCAAAATCTTTGGGATCCGCGGCCAGACAGCAGGGGAGAGCAGTTCCCGGCTCAGGGCCCGCAGCAATTCCTGTTGCCGTTGCACCCGACCGATATCCCCCAATCCCAGGTGATCGCGGCGAAAGCGGGCAAAGTGGTGGGCTTGTTCCCCGTTGAGGCGTTGCCAGCCGGGCTCCAGGTGGATGAACAACTGCTGGGTGTGATCCACGTATTGCATCGGTTCCGGCACGTAGATTTCCACGCCGCCCACCGCATCGATCAGCTCTTCCAGAGCGTCGGTATTGAGGCGAATGTAGCGGTCAATCGGGATCCCACCCATCAAGTGGCTGACCACCTGGGCCGCCAGCGCCGGGCCCCCTGCCAAGTTGGCAGCATTGATCTTGGTCACGCCAAAGCCGGGCAAGCGCACACGAGTATCGCGGGGGATGGACAAAACGGTAATCCGCCGCGCCTGGGGATCAAAGCGGGCCAAGAGAATGGTGTCGCTGCGGGTGTGGAAGCGATCTCGCTCTGTGGGCAAGGGCAGGCTGGGATCCGGGTTGTCTGTGCCGAGAATGAGGATATGCAACGAGCGATCCAGAGCCGCAGCCCGTAAGGCATCGGGACGGAAGGCTTCTTGTTCTGCAGGTGTGAGGGAAGTTGGGATCACCTGACGGGGCAACATCACGGCCAAGAGGGCACCGGCAGAACCCGCCAACACAGCCGTGAACCCCAACAACAGCCAGAGGATCCCCTGACGAATAGCCTGCTGACGAGCTGCGCGGACACGGTCAGGACGGGGGGGATAGTGGAAGGAGGGCATCAGGTCAGACCAGGCCTCGCGAGCGCGTACAGGAAAGGGTGTACTGTCTGGGTGGTGTTGCCAACTCCACCAATTCAAGGCCATGTTATCCCATCCTTATTCCTTAGAGTTGTCTAGACCCAACTTCACAGTGGGATCCCTGCAGCCGTTGTCGGGAAAGTCAGAGGTGCATCTTTGGCTGCAGACAGTCCCCCCGTTGGAGAAGTTGCTCCCCCAGCTCGGCCTTCTTTCCCCTGAAGAATGTCGGCGGGCAGAGCGTTTACAACTGCCGGCAGATCGGCGCCGCTTTCTGGCCGGTCGTCTTGGGTTGCGGAGCTTGCTTAGCCGCTACAGCGGCATTCCGCCCCAGGGGATCCCCCTCGACCACAGTTCTACCGGCAAACCCTACTGGCGGGATCCACCCCTGCCGCTGCAGTTTAACCTCAGCCACTCCCACGAGCGCGTCCTGATCGGCCTGAGATGGCAATACCGCATTGGAGTGGATCTGGAATGGGTTCGACCTGTGCTCCGCTGGCAGCGCATCGCCCAACGCTATTTTTCGGCTGCTGAGCAGGGCCGTTTGGCCAGCTGTCCAGCTCCAGAGCGAGATGCCCTCTTCTTCCAAATGTGGACACAAAAGGAGGCGCTCCTGAAGGGAACGGGCAGGGGTCTGGCCGGCTCTGCAGCTTTGGGCGAGGACTCCCGCTGGGTGACCTTACCGCTTCAGGTTGCCGGTGGCTACGCCGCTGCGGTAGCCCTTGAAATAAGGAAAGACGGAGAGGAAGCCCCAGCCGTGCGACTCTACGAGGATGTGGATGGCTAGACAGGGCAGAAGGGAATCAAAACCTCTCCGCCTAGAGATGCTATCTTGAGTTTCCAGGCTACTCGCAGAGGAGTGAGAAGGGAGGAGTGAGAAGTGAGAAGGAGAAATCTCTTCTCTTTGCTCTTTTCTCTCTCCTCGTTGCTCTTTTCTCTTTGCTCTTTCCTCTCTCCTCGTTGTTGCAATGTTAAACAGGTTCTGTCATTTCCTGGTGCTGGGAATCTGGCTATCGGCCCTCATGATTGGGATCCCGCATCCGGTATGGGCGCGGGATCTCTCCAGACAAACGCCGCAGGAGAAGGTGGTTGAGTTGGGCACTGCCGACAATCAGTTGGTGTTTGCGCCCAAGGAACTGTCTTTTCGCAACGGCAGCCTCTACCGTCTTCGCCTGAGCAACCCCAGCCAATTGAAACATTATTTCAGCGCCAAAGATTTTGCCGATGCCGTTTGGACCCGTAAGTTGGACGTGGCCGGCGTGGAAATTAAGGGCCAGATCCGAGAACTGGAGCTGAAGCCAGGCGCTTCGGTGGAGTGGCAATTTATTCCTCTGAAATCTGGGGTCTATTCTCTGGTTTGCACTATTCCCGGCCATGCAGAAGCAGGTATGGTGGGGCAGATTACCATCGGCGATTGAGATCCTCTTCCTGGGCTACCCGGCCAAAAGGGGATAGAAAAGAGAAAGACGCTGCCAGGCCAATCCATGAAAAACCCGCTCACGCCCAAAGCCCTTCGCGCCACCGACGCGAACGCGGAACACTGGACTCGGCGACGCCAGGCAGCTTCCCCTCGAAAGAGCAGGCCCCCCCTTTCGGAGCGGATTGCCGGCTATGCCCTCGCGCTTCTCTCCCTCACTGCTGTCCACGGGATCCGCTACCACAACGAACCACAACTGACCGTCGGCAGCCGCTCCCCGCAGACGTTTCTCGCCCCTGCTGCGGCGGAGATTGAAGATGTGGAGGCTACCCAGGCCCGACAAGCTGAGGCGCGACGGCGGGTGGTTCAGGCCCTCAAAATCAACAGCACCGCCAACGACAGCATGCGGCAAAACCTGGAGGGTCTCCTGGCTGAGGTGGAGGCCATCCGCCAAGAGGCAGGTTCTCTGCCCTATGTTTCTGTCCAGTTGCTGTCTCTGCCAACGCAGATCTATCTGCGCCAGCTTTCCCCGGAGGAGTGGGAACTCCTTCAGGCTCGCGCCCGACAAGAGGCCATCCGCGGAGCCACCCCATCTCCTTTGGAAGAGCCTTCTTCGGGGCGACCGGAGCAGCTTCCTCCGGAGCAGCGGGCCAAGCAAGAGCTTGTCGAGGTTTGGCAGCGGGTCTGGTTGGACGGATCGGCCACCCAGATGGCGGCGACGGATCCCTATACCCAGTTGATTGCCCAGGTGGAAGCGGCGCAGCAGCGCTATCGGGCAGCTTTGCCGGCTCTGGAGCAGCTCACCCCCCCTGTTCCGGCCACAGTTCTCAACTTGGCAGATGCGGATTGGCAGCATTTGCAAACCTTGAGCCGGCGGGTCTTGGAGCGCCTGCAGAAGATAGGGATTGTGGATGGCCTGCCCCGCGAAGTTCGCGCCGAAGGGATCCAAGCCCAACTGGACGATTTGATTTTTCCGGGCAGCGCCGCCCAACGACAGGAGCTGCAGGCCCTGGTCTATCAGTGGCTGCAGCAGGTGCTCATTCCCAACGTGGAGGTGGATCCCCAGCGCACCGAGCAGCGCATTCGCGCCGAGCTGGAAAAAGTAGAGCCGGTTCTGATCTCGGTTGCCGAGAACCAGGTGATCGTGCGAGCAGATCAGCTCATCACTCCCGAAATTTTTCTCATCTTGGACCACTTTGGGCTCACCCAGCGCGGGATCAACGTCTGGGGCTTGGTGGGGGTGGCCGGCGTGATGGGCCTGGGCCTGGCTGTCTTTGTGCCTCTGCAGCAACGCTTGCGGCCAGGGTTGCGCCGCCGGGATCGGGTGTTGATCCTCATAGTTTCCCTGACCGCTCCCCTTTTGGCGGCCTTGTTCAAGCTGGAGTTCAGCTCCCTGCCGGCAGTGGGGCTGTTGCTGGGCAGTTTTTACGGGGCAGGGCTGGGCTTGGTGGTGGTGGTAGGCCAGGCGCTGTTTTTGCCCTTGGTCTCCCCTGTCAACCTGCTCACCCTTGTACCCTTGCTCTCCGGCAGCGTGGTGGCCTCTGCCTTGGCCGGGCGTTCCCGTTCCCGCGAAGAGCTGGCCTTGTTGGGAGGAGGAGCGGCAGCGGTGCAGATGCTGGCCTACGGGGCGGTTAGCTTGGCCACCACCGGTGGCATCGACCTGTTGGCCATGGCTTTGGCAGGGGGAACCAGCTTGGGATGGAGCATTGTTGCCCTGGGAGCCAGCCCCTACCTGGAGCGCCTATTTGACTTAGCCACCCCCATTCGTCTGATCGAGTTGAGCAATCCCAATCGCACGCTGCTGCGGCGGCTGGCTGCAGAGGCCCCCGGCACCTTCCAGCACACTCTGCTTGTGGCCACTTTGGCAGAACGGGCTGCCCAGAAGCTGAACCTCAACGTGGAGCTGGTGCGCACCGGTACTCTTTACCACGACATCGGCAAGATGCTGCAGGCCCGCTACTTCATCGAGAACCAGATGGGCAGCCTCAACCCCCACACCCAACTGGACGATCCCTATCGCAGTGCTCAGATTATCAAGGCCCACGTCAGCGATGGCTTGCGCCTGGCCAAGCAATATAATCTGCCTACCGCCGTCCAGGCGTTTATCCCTGAGCACCAGGGGACGATCCTGATTGCCTACTTCTACCATCAAGCCCAGATGAAAGCCGGGGGTCAGCCCGTACCCGAAGAGCCGTTCCGCTACGATGGCCCGATCCCCCAGAGCAAGGAGACGGGGGTGGTGATGATGGCCGATGCCTGTGAAGCCGCCCTGCGCAGCATGACTCTGAGCGATGGCTTCGGCCCCGATGTGGTCGAGCGGGCAAAAGCTGTTGTCCGCAAAATTGCCCAGGCCCGTTGGCAAGATGGCCAGTTGGTTGACAGTGGGCTGAC
>NZ_JANSIO010000270.1:0-1403 GCF_047462195.1 Synechococcus sp. R3-13
TTGAGCTTATTATTGACTAGAGTCATGCTCCATCCGGGTTGGCTGGTAAGTCCATCATAGAGGGGCTGCTCTGTCGCGACAGCGTTGTGGAGCAACAATGGGCCATAGATGGGACGGGATCCCTTTCTATTCGACCCATTGAGCAGTCATCATCAGGTGTCCAAGTTCTCGATCCGAACCGGCTCAAGAGGTTCTGCCAGCGGAAACCCCAGCACCTGGGCATAAAAGTAAAGCTCTGCCTCCAAGGCCCGTTTGATGTTGGCCGCCTGGCGAAAGCCATGTTGCTCTCCCTCGAAGGGCACATAGGCCACTGGGATCCCTTTGGCCCGTAGGGCTGCCACCATCCTCTCCGCCTGATTGGGGGGCACGATGGCGTCTTCCAACCCTTGGAAGAAGATAACCGGACAATTGAGGCCCTCTAGGTGATGAATGGGGGAGCGCTCCCGGTAGAGATCCCGTCGCTCTGGGTAGGGGCCAATAAGGCTGTCCAAGTAGCGAGACTCGAACTTGTGGGTCTCCTGGGCTAGGGCTTCCAGATCGCTCACCCCGTAGTAGCTGGCACCCGCCCGGAAGACCCTGTGGAAGGTCAAGGCCGCCAACGTGGTATAGCCACCAGCGCTGCCCCCTTGAATGAGCAGCCGTTCCCCGTCCACCTTGCCCTGTTCTGCCAAAAATTGAGCTCCGGCGATGCAATCTTCCACATCCACCAGGCCCCACCGGCCTTTGAGGGCATCCCGATAGGCCCGCCCATAGCCGCTGCTGCCCCGGTAGTTGACATCCAAAACGGCAATCCCCCGACTGGTCCAGTATTGGATCCCTAGGTTGAGCACCGCTGCCGTCGCTCCGGTGGGCCCGCCGTGGCTTTTCACCAATAGGGGTGGCTTTTCGCCAGTGGGAGCAACAAAGTCGCGGTTCTTGGGGGGATAGAAGAAAGCATAGGCCACTGCCTTGCCGCCGCCGGTGGGAAAAACAATAGGCTCTGGGATCGACAGATAGTCGGGATCCACCGCCACGCTGCTGGAACGGGCCACCACCTCCACTTGGCTGGAGGGTAAGTCTAGGCAGACCAAGGCAGTGGCTTCCGTCGGGGATCCGGCCAGGAAAGCGGCTTTTTCCCCACTTACCTGCAAACCGCTGATCTGGGTGTAGGGCAAGGGGATCCCTGCCAACTGTCCTGAATGGGGATCCAGATAAGCCAGATGAGACAGCCCGTCTTGTTCATAACAGGCCAGGATGCGCCCATCGCCACAGAAGCCGTAGGTGCTCAGGCCAAACACCCACTGCGGCTCTCCAAACTCCGCTTCCATAGGGCAGAGGGGAATGGGGCCCTGGGGATCCCAGCGATAGAGGTTCCACCAGCCGCTGCGATCCGAAACAAAGTAGAGATCCCCCTCCGGTGACCA
>NZ_JANSIO010000271.1:0-10032 GCF_047462195.1 Synechococcus sp. R3-13
ATTTTTAGCCCGCGTGAAGCCCGCCTCCACCATGGCAAAGCCCGCCTGCATGAAAAACACCAGCGCCCCGGCCACCGTTGTCCAGACGATGTCGGCATGGTATTGCTGAGTTTTCAGTAAGGTTTGTAGCTCAGCCCAAGCCTCGGGTGGGAGAGCCTGTTCCAGAGCCGTGAGATCCGTCTGGGCCAGAGCAGGCGGGGCAACCAAACTTCCCAACCCCAGCAAAGCTCCAACCCCCAGCAGGACTTTCCCCCCTGTCCTCAAACCCAAAAGGATCCCCTGCCGAAGACGAGAGAAAACAGTCTCACCTATCTGACTTTTCATCTCGATTCCAAGTCCCACACCTCGATTTTGAGCTATTTCTCCCCTCCTACCCGTAACCACCTACACCAATGCCACCAAATACATTAGCAAGCCATAAAAGAGAGGGCCAGCCCTGACCCTCCCTTTTGATGCTCAGTTCAGCAATGCTCCGATCCGGCAACCCCAGGTCAGACCGAGCACAACGGCTCAAGATTGCTCCGAATCGGTGGCAGCAGTAACGAAGTCGGGGTAGGCCACGTTGCCATGCTCGCCCACATCCAAACCGGCGATCTCTTCCTCGGCGCTGGTGCGCAGGCCGGTTACAGCCTTGAGGATAAAGAACAGGATCAAGCAGGTAATAAAGGGCCAGAGGAAGTAGGCCAGAGCGCCCACCACTTGTACCCCAAATTGGGCCCAGGTGACCTCTTCAGCATAGTTGGCATTGGCAAAGAAGGGGATCCCTGCTGCCAACACCCCCCAGATACCACAGGTGCCGTGTACCGAAATCGCGCCCACCGGGTCATCAATTTTCAGCACCGTATCCAGGATCACCACCGAAATCACCACCAGAATCCCGGCCACCGAGCCGATGATCAGAGCACCCAAAGGATGGACGCTATCGCAAGGGGCAGTGATCCCCACCAAGCCCGCCAGCACCCCGTTGGCGCCAAAGGTCATGTCTGGCTTGCCAAAATGCACCCAGCAGGTGATTGTCGCCCCAATGGCCCCCGCTGACGCGGCTAGCAACGTATTCATGGCAATCCAGCCAATATCGACAGAGGCTGCAGTGGTGGAACCGGCATTAAACCCGATCCAGCCCAAGGCGAGGATAAACACCCCCAACATCCCCAGCGGCAGGTTGTGGCCGGGAATAGCCCGCGGCTCTCCATTGGGGCCGTACTTGCCAATGCGAGGGCCGAGCACAATGGCGCCTGCCAAGGCCGCAGCGCCGCCTACCAAATGCACCACCCCCGACCCGGCGTAGTCGATGTAGCCCAGATTTTCCAGCCAGCCGGCTGTGCCGCCGTTGTAGTCGCCGAACAGCCCGTTCCAGGCCCAACCCCCAGAGATGGGGTAGATTAGCCCAGAAATAACGACGGAGTAGATCAAGTAGGCCAAGAACTTGGTGCGCTCCGCCATCGCTCCGGAAACAATGGTGGCGGCAGTGGCGGCAAACACCATCTGGAAGACAAAGAAAGTAAAGGGCCAGCCATCTGCCTCGTAAGCCTGCTGCCAGCCAAAAGCAAACCAGTCAGTGCCGAAGAAGCCAGCACTTTTGCCGAACATGAGGCCAAACCCGATGAACCAGAAGGCGCAACAGCCCATGCAGAAGTCCATCAAGTTCTTCATCATGATGTTGGCGGCATTCTTGGCGCGGGTAAAGCCCGTCTCCACCATGGCGAACCCTGCCTGCATGAAGAACACCAAGGCCGCCGACACGATCGTCCAAACAACGTCAGCGTGTTTCTGAACTTCCTCGGCCTCTTGAGCAAAGGCAGTTCCCTGGCCGAATAGAAAAACCAGCGCAGCCATTAGAGCGGCAGTCAGACTCCACTTGGCCGGTCGCCAAAGCCACTGGGGCACCTGGCTCTTGAGCTTTTGGATCATTGTCGTACTCATGCTTTTCGACTCACCTAAAGTGACAGTACTTCTCGCAACACATTACCCGAAAAGTAGGGCAAGAACACCTCATCAGATATACAGCAAAAGAGACATGAAGCAAACTCACACGAGGCTCAGGCCGGGCAACCCAAACCCTGAACGTGATTCCTTCTCATAGGGCATCTTGGTTGAGCTCGCCAGTTCGGATGCGGATGGTTTTTTCGACGGGGCTGATGAAAATCTTGCCATCCCCGATTTCGCCGGTGCGAGCCGCTGCAATCAGCTTCTCCACCACCGTATCCACCAGGTCATCTTCAACCACGATCTCCACTTTCAGCTTTTGTAGGAACTCTACCGTGTACTCGGATCCCCGGTAACGCTCGGTTTGTCCCTTTTGGCGACCAAAGCCCCGCACTTCACTTACAGTCATGCCGACAATCCCGGCATTGACCAAAGCAATTTTGACCTCATCCAACTTGAATGGCCGGATTACGGCCTCGATTTTTTTCATTTGCCTCCTGCACCCCGGATAATTCCGCTAATTTCTAACACTACTGACACCTGCAAATTGTAAAAACAGATACATTTTTATCTCCTACTGAAGATGCTTACCACTCTGGATTTGCTCCCGTCAAGACCGGAAGGCCAAGCTTAAGCTACCTTAACGGGAGGAAGTCCCCACTGGCGTCTCACCAGCATCTGTAAGCGGCTGAGGGCTGAGAGAGGCCAAGCTGGCTGTAATAAGCGCTACCGCAAGCCACCACAGCATTTGTACCTGGGGACGATACCAGATGGTATCCACCAAGCCGTGGGCCATCATGCCGGTGCAAGCGGCCAAGCCTGCTGCCACCCATAGACCCTGGGGATCCCGCAAGTTGAGCAAAGTTTTCCAGCATCTCCAGCCGTGATCCCAGAGCACCAAGAGAAACCAGGCGAAAGTTAAAGATCCGATGAAGCCAGTCTCTACGGTGAGCTGCAGCGGCACTGAATAGGCTCCAAGGGCGCTGAAGTTGCCTCGTTGGTAGAGGGGATAGACGCGGTTAAAGGCAACATTGCCGGGGCCGATCCCCAAGATGGGAAAGTCGCGGATCATCTCCAGCACCGCCGCCCAGACATTGAGGCGAAAGTTGTTGCTGGTATCCAACCGCCCCCAAAAAAGGCTCTGCACCCGCAGCCGCAGGGAGCGTACCGTCAGGATCCCGAGCAACAGAGCAGCCCCCCCTCCGCCCAACAGGGCCGGCAAGGCCCAACGCCGCCAGCGGGCTGGCAAATCGACAGAATGCCACTGTGCCAACAGCACGGCCATCAGGGTGAGCATGGCCAGCCCCCCAATCCAGGCACCGCGACTGTAGGTGAGCAACAGGCAAATCAGGTTCACCGCCGTCGTAAACCCGGCCAGGAGTTTCGCCCCCCAACTGGGCCAAATCCAAGTGGCGGCCAGCCCCAGGGGAATGACCGGGATCAAGTAGCCCCCGTACAGATTTGGGTTGCGCAGATAGCTGTACACCCGCGTCAGACCTGCCAAGCCCGACTCCGGATCCACCCAGGTGGCCAGTTCTGCTGCCCCATAAAAGTATTGCCGCAGGCCGTAGACCCCCATCACCAAGCTGACCAAAAGCAGGGATCCCACAATCCCATCTCGGAATTGGGGTTTGCGCAGCAGACGATGCAACAACAGATAACCAGCCAGGTAGAGAGTCAACTTCAGCCAGCCATCCCGTGCTGCGTAGGCAACCGGAGAGAGAATCGTTGCCAAGGTGGCAATTCCCCAGAAAAGGCCCAGGGGCAGATGCAGCGGCAGCCCAATCGGCGTTTCCACCAAAGTGCCCAGGCCCACCAGAGCGGCCATAGCCAGCAAAATCAGGCCCAGGATGCCGGTGGAGCTTTGCGCAGAGAAAACCCAGTAAAGCAGTACCAGCCCCAGGCCGATGCGGTCGGAAGTCTGCACCAATACGCTGCTTTTCCCCCAACTCTGCAGGGATCCCAATAGACGACCCAAAAGGCTCCCCTGCTGCCAAGCCTTGATGGGAAAGTCGCGCAGCAGAAAACCGTGCCACCGTTGCGTTGCTCGTTCCATAATCCTCTGGGGCGTGTTGGGCCCAAATCCCCACACCTCAAGTCATCCTACTGGTTTCACCAGCGGGACAAAGCTTTAGTCTATATCCCCAGAGGCAAAGAGACAACGAAGAAGAGCGCAACTTCTTATCGCGCCAGCCGGACAAAGTACCCCTCAACAAAAACAAAGAACTGGCTGACTCACAAGACTCTACAAGACAAAAGGCATCGAAGAGTTATCAAAGTTCGGTTTTCAATCTTAAGAACAAGTCTCTGTAAAAAGCAAAGAAGAACAGCAGGAAAAACTACAAAAAGCTCTATCTCAATCTTCAATCAAATGTTGGATTGCCGCAATCGAAGATCTCCTGACCTACCACAGACCGATTCTCAAAAGATTCTTCAGGCAACACAGGCTAACACTTGACCTTGAGATCCTCTTTCACCTTCGGCATTAGGAGAAGGGATTTGATCGCCTAAGCGGGATCCAGACCAACCTTCCTTGGCTCTAACTGCGTTCTGGGAATTGGAGTTGGAATAGTGAATCTGAACACGAGTGGGGCGGCCCAGCCCTAGGGCAGATCCCATGCAACGGGCTAAGATTTGCACCTTAAACTCAAACTCGCCAATGCCATCCATAATCTTTAACCCTGCAGTCTCTGCTCCTAATTCAACTGTAGGAGAAGGTCTACGAAACCTCTTCAGTGGGAATACAGAACTTTTTGAGCTGGGGAGACTTCTGGATTATGAAAGTTATGTAAAGATGCCTTTGTTTTCGCCAGACAGGGCGAGTACTTGACCTATTCTTAAACAACTTGAGTCAAGCTGGGCTCGGTATCTTCACTTGGACTGACTCCCTCCACCAAGTTGAGCAGGGATCCCAGCCAAACCGCTTAGACAAGGGGAACTGACCTACGCAAAATGGAGGAAGTAGGGGAAAAGCATCTCGTAAATCACTCGGTCGAAGCGTGCCCGTTTACCTGTACTGGGGAGATGACACCTATCGCCTGATGCAGGCGGTGCAGCAGTTGCGCGACCAAGTGCTGGATCCCCACTGGGCAGCTTTTAACTACGATCGCCTGCCGCCGGAATCCACGATTGCCGGGCTCAACCAAGCCATGACCCCGCCGCTGGGATCCAACGCCCGCTTGGTTTGGCTGGAAGAGACAACACTCACCCAACATTGCCCGGAAGATCTGTGGGAAGAAGTGGAGCGCACACTGGCCCAGTTGCCCCCCACCACCCATTTGCTCTTGACCACCAGCAGCAAACCGGATGGGCGCCTGAAATCCACCAAAATCCTCAAAAAAACGGCCATTGTCCGCGAGTTTTCGCAACTGGCCCCTTGGGATGAAGAGGGCATTCTCCAGCAGGTGCAGCGGGAAGCTGAACAACGGGATCTGGCCCTCAGCCCGGCAGCCGCCCAGAAATTGGCCGAGGCGGTGGGCAATGACTCCCGTCGCTTAGCGATGGAATTGGAAAAGCTGGCCCTGTTTACGGCAGGCCAACAGGATCCCATTTCTCCTGAACAAGTCGAGGCGTTAGTTCCCGCCAGCGCCTACAACAGCTTTCAATTGGCGGGATCCCTGCGCAAAGGGAATCTGGAACAAGCCCTACGCATCTTGACCCATCTGCTGGATCACAACGAGCCGGCCCTGAGGATTCTGGCGGTGTTGGTAGGCCAATTTCGCACCTGGCTATGGGTGCGGCTGCTGCTGGATCAGGGAGAACGGGATCCCAAAGTCATCGCCCAGAAAGCAGAAATCGGGAATCCCAACCGGGTTTACTTTCTGCAAAAAGAGGTGGGATCCCTGGAAAGCTCAGCTCTGCTAAGGATGATGCAGCAACTTTTGCAACTGGAATACCAGCTCAAGCAAGGTCAGCCAGAGCGAGAGGTGTTTCAAGAGGCGCTGATCCAGATTGTGGCCTTTCTCCAGAAAGGCTCATCTTCCCGCAGCCGCTCTCAGACCTCAGCCGCCGCTCTTCTTGGGGAGAGGGGAACCATTGGCCCAGCGAGCCGCTCCACTGCCACTTGAGGTAACCATGGGGCAGAGCTGAAATGGCTCTACGGGTTGCTGCCAAAATGGCTTCGAGACAACCTCAGAGCAAATAGAGCAAGATAAACAACACGATCCAAACCCCATCCACAAAGTGCCAGTAGATCTCGGCAGCTTCGACGCCAAAATGATGTTGAGCGCTGTAGTGGCCGGGTTTAAAGGAGCGCCAGAGCACCGCCAGAATAAACAGCAACCCTGCCAGCACGTGAAGACCATGAAACCCCGTTAAAACATAGAAGGTGCTGGCAAACAAATTGGTGGTGAGGCCAAACTCCAGGTTGCTGTACTCATAGAGTTGCCCTGCCAGGAAAACCGCCCCCATCAGGGCTGTGAGGGCAAACCACAGTCGCAGGCCCTTGACATCATTGACCTTGATGGCCGACCCAGCTTTGTGAATGACGAAGCTGCTGGAGAGCAAAATCACCGTGTTGATCCCAGGCAAAAGCAATTCCCGCTCTGGGGTTCCCTCCGGCGGCCACACCGGGGCGGTGAGGCTATAGGCCAGGTAGGCCATGAACAGCCCTAGGAAAAGACAGCCTTCTGCCACCAAAAACATCAAGATGCCAAAGACGCGATGATCTGGGTGCTCAGCATGGGCAGTGTGGGCCCTTGAGTGGCCAACCATCAGCGTTTCAGAGGCAAGGGATCCTTGCATATTCCTTTCCACCTAAATTCCTGAATTCCTGAGACTTCTTGAGGCTGTACAAGCAGCCCAGCCAAGACTGGAATACCCAGTGAGCAGGGGATCAGCCGCCCACCGGGCATCCGGCCTGCTAAGAAGAAGTAGGCTCCGCTTCCGCCAGTGCCAGCTCCCGCACGCTCTGCAACTGAGCAGCAAAGTAGTCCAGCGTCTCCTTGCTGTGCAAACCGTAGTCATAGGGGCCGGTCAGCAAAATGGGATCCCCATAAAAGTTGTGATGGGGCGGGGGAGAAGAAGTTGTCCACTCCAGTGTCAGGGCCTGCCAAGGATTATCCCCAGCTTTTGGCCCGGCCACCCAGGAGTAGATGGCGTTAACCAAAAAGGGCAGGGTGGAAATGGCCAGAACAAAGGCCCCCACCGAGCTGATCCAGTTGAGGTCGGCAAATTGGGGATCGTACTGGGCCACCCGGCGGGGCATCCCCATCAGGCCCAGCTTGTGCATCGGCAGAAAGCAGATGTTGAAGCCGACGAAGGTCAGCACAAAATGTACCCGTCCCCAAAACTCATTCAACATGCGCCCCGTCATCTTGGGGAACCAATGGTAGATACCGGCATAGATCCCAAAGACGCTGCCGCCAAACAACACATAGTGCAGGTGGGCTACCACAAAGTAGGTGTCGTGAACGTGGATATCCAGAGGCACCGAGGCGAGGATAATCCCGCTCAAGCCGCCGATCACGAACATCGAGACAAAGCCCATGCCAAACAGCATGGCCGAGCGGAAGTGGATTTTGCCGCCCCACAAAGTGGCCAGCCAGCTAAACACCTTGATCCCAGTGGGAACGGCAATGGCCATGGTGGCGATCATGAAGAACACCCGCATCCAGTCAGGGGTGCCGCTGGTGAACATGTGGTGCGCCCAGACGATCAACCCCAAAAAGCAGATGGCCAAGCTGGAGTAGGCGATGGCCTTGTAAGCAAAGATGGGCTTGCGGGCATGCACCGGCAAAATCTCGGAGATCATGCCAAAGACTGGCAAGATCATGATGTACACCGCCGGGTGGGAGTAGAACCAGAACATGTGCTGGTAGACCACCGGATCCCCGCCGCCGCTGGGGTTAAAAAAGGCCGTGCCCGCCAACAGGTCAAAGCTGAGCAAGATCAACGCACCGGCCAAAACCGGTGTTGCAATGAGGGTAAGAATAGATGCTGCCAGCATGGCCCAGCAAAACAGCGGCATGTCTTCCATCTTCATGCCGGGCATGCGCATCTTCAGAATGGTGGTGATGAAGTTAACCGCCGCCAGGATGGAAGAGGTTCCTGCCAACAAAATGCTCAGGATCCAGAGTTCTTCCCCCACCTTGCCGCTGATCAAGCTGAGGGGGGGGTAGGAAGTCCAGCCGGCAGCCGGAGCCTCTATGAACAGGCTGGCCAAAAGCAGGATCCCTGTGGGCGGAACCAGCCAAAAGGCCACTGCATTCAGCTTGGGGAAGGCCATATCCCGCGCCCCGATCATCAGCGGTACCAGGTAGTTGCCAAAGCCCCCCACCAAAGCAGGCACGATCCACAAAAAGATCATGATCGTGGCGTGCAGGGTAAAGGCACCGTTGTACCGCTCAAAGCCGAGAAAGTCGGCCTCTGGAGTAGCCAGCTCTGCCCGTACTGCCGTCGCCAGCGCCCCTCCCACCAAGTAGAAGAAAAAGGTGGTCACCAAGTACTGGATCCCGATTACCTTGTGATCGGTGGAAAAAGTAAAGAAGCGCCACCAAGGCTCAGCAGGAAGTTCCAGTTCAACCTTCGGTGCAGTAACAAGTCTCGGATTGTCTTGTAGCTGGGTCATTGCCAAAAAGCTCCCGTGTCGCGTCGGCGGAATGGTGTTCTCAAAAGCGCAGGCCAAAGGGATGTTGGGGATCCCGGCTAGCCTGCGGAAGGAAGGGATCCAGAATGGGACTGGAGAGACTTCAAATCTGAGGGGGAGACGCCCAAACGCTGGTGGTGGACATGGGCAAAGGCAGACTCGGCCTCAGGGGAGCCTGGCCGAGGAGAGGGATGGACTGGCGAGAAATCTGAAACGAGGGCCAAGGTGCTGCCCTCGCCACGGGCGGCCAAAACTTGCTCCTGCTGCCAGCGCTCGAAGTCTTCCGGCGTATCCACAAACAATTGCCCTGCCATCACCCCATGATAGGGGCCGCACAGCTCTGCGCAGATGATGGGGTACTGCCCCAGTTGAGTGGGCACAAACTCCAGGTGGGTTTCTCGGCCAGGGATGACATCCTGCTTCAGGCGAAATTGCGGTACCCAGAAGGCATGGTTCACATCCAGAGCCGTCATATCCAAGCGCACCCGCTTGTTCAGAGGAAGGTGCAGCTCGCTGGCCACCAGGCCGGAATCCGGGTAGGTGAACATCCAAGCATATTGCATGCCCTGAACTTGAACGACCAGATCCGGCTGGCCCATCTCCTTCCCGGGTAGCACCGCAGGCGTGTAGGCGTAGCCGGGATCCCCCGCCTCAGCTTCGTGGGAAGACTCCATCGCCATGGCTGCGTGGATATGGCCGCCGACGTGAGCACCCCCGTAAACAGCTTGATAGACATCTAGGCTGGCCAAGCCTAACCAAAGAATGATCACCGCCGGCACCGCCGTCCACACGATCTCCAACAGCACGTTGCCGTGACTGGGATCCCCGTCGCCTTTGTCGCCTCGCCGCTTGCGGTAGCGGACAATACAGTAGAGAAGTACACCCTGTACCACCAAAAAGATCCCTGTGGCAATGGTTATGGTGCTGTTAAAGAGGCTGTCGAACAAGGGGGCTGATTCGGCAGCAGATTCGGGAAGCAGATGGTGGTTTTGCCCGTACCAAAGGCTGGCAAGGGTCAGGAGGATCCCCATACCCACCAAGATGATGTTGCTAATCGCACTCACGACTGCTTTTCCCCAATACAGAGAGCATCTACCCTAGCAGACAATCCGCCCACAGCGTTTGCAGACTACGTTTTCTACTGTTGCCGTTTTTTGTTTTTGTTTACATTGCTTACAGGGCTTACAAAATTTTTGCCTATGGAGCCCGATCCGCTGTGCACGAACTTCCCACCGCTATCAAATACTAGTTCGCGGGGGAAAGAAAGTTGTGTAGACTTATGGATCTCTTCAGGATCTTCCTGGGTGAGCAGCGGCGAGACAGAGCTTTGGTTCCGAGATTTTCGGCAGACCTGTGTAAGGGCGGTACTGCACTGAAGGCCGGCTCTGGTTGAGGGCCATCTCTCCAAACAGAGGTTCTTGTTGCCCGCAGACTGAGGTAGGGTGGGATAACCCCGCAATTGGGCTGGTTTGGACAGGTTTTCTCTCTTTAACAAAGGAGGGGCGCGGGGAGCTATAAGT
>NZ_JANSIO010000272.1:0-1407 GCF_047462195.1 Synechococcus sp. R3-13
ACCAGGGGCGGTACAAGGCCGCCTCTGTGGAGCAGCTTCTCCGCCTTTGGCAGCGTCGCGGCTCTCCTCATCTTACCTTTCCCCCAGAAATCGGCCAGTTCCTTTGGCAGGAGCAGCAGGAGCTGATCCGCTCTTTGGCTGCGGCTGCCCTTGCCTGTTCTCCGTTGCCGCCGGTACCCCCCGCGGGATCCCTGTTTTCCAGAGAACCGGCCATATCTCTAAACTTGTTGTTGGAGCAGTTGCAGGAGCTTCCCCCCAAGCTGCGCCGCCTGCTCGCCCAGTCCCCTCGTGCCGGTGGGACAGAGTCCTCATCGTTCGCGACAGAGGTGCAGAGCACATTCCCGGAGATTCCGCAGATGGTCGTTGACCCGCCAACTCCTGCCGAGCCTCCTCAGGGACAGTCTTGATGGGTTTGCCATCTTTTCCTCAGGGATCCTGGCCATGAACTTTCCCCTCGATTGCGACAGCGGTGCGGAGCACATTTTTGCCGCCTTGCCCTGTGGGGTGATCACCGTCAGCGACACGCGCACCCCTGAAACCGATCACAGCGGCCAGTTTATCTGCACAGCCCTCCAGGAGTCCGGCCACCGGGTGGAGAGATATTGCATTCTCCGAGATGAACCGCAGCTCATTCGAGAGCAGGTTCAGGATTGGGCCGGATCCCTGCCGGTGATCTTGTTGAATGGTGGCACAGGCATCGCCCCCCGCGACACCACTTACGACGCCATCGAGGCTCTCCTGGAAAAGACCTTGCCCGGCTTTGGGGAGATCTTCCGCCAGCTCAGCTATGCCCAGGTCGGCAGTCGGGCCATCGCCTCTCGGGCCATCGCCGGGATCCACGGAAAGTGCTTGATCTTTTCCATGCCTGGCTCCCCAGCAGCCGTGCAACTGGCTATGCGCAGCCTGATCCTGCCGGAGCTACCCCACCTGGTTAAGCAACTGCACCAGGGCAAGCATTGAGGCAGCAGGCCGTCTTAGTGATCCCCTCTTAGGCCAAGAGGGCAGTCGCCTTGGCAAGAGCCTCCTCCCGCAGCAGAGCGGCTTTATCGGTGCGCTCCCAGGGCAGATCCAGGTGAGTTTGCCCAAAGTGCCCATAGACCGCTACGTCTTGGTAGAAGCGCCCTCCCCGTTGGCGAGGCAACTCCCGCAGTTGGAACTGAGCCAAAATGGCTGCCGGCCTCAGATCGAAGTGGCGCTGCACCAGCCGCAACAGCTCTTCGTCGGGGATGCGCCCTGTGCCAAAGGTTTCCACCAAAATGTTGATGGGGCGGGCTACCCCAATGGCGTAGCTCACCTGCACTTCACATTTTTGCGCCAAGCCAGCTGCCACGATGTTCTTGGCCACGTAACGAGCCGCATAGGCAGCGCTGCGATCCACCTTGGTGGGATCCTTGCCGGAGAAGGCCC
>NZ_JANSIO010000273.1:0-6127 GCF_047462195.1 Synechococcus sp. R3-13
TGATGAGGGCGATCACCCGTCCCCCCCGCGCCCGCACCTGTTCGATGTTGGAGAGCATTTTTTCGTAGACGGGATCCCGGGTGGCAATGCACACCACCGGCACCCGCTCGTCGATGAGGGCGATAGGGCCATGCTTCATCTCCCCTGCCGGGTAGCCTTCGGCGTGGATATAGCTCACCTCTTTCATCTTCAAAGCTCCTTCCAGGGCAATCGGGGCGTTAACCCAGCGGCCCAGATAGAGCATGTTGGCAACATGATGGTACTGCTCCGCCAGTTGGTCGTAGAGGGCGGCGTCCTTCAGCAGCAGGCTGATCTTGCCCGGCAGCTCAATCAAGGCTTGCAGGTGGGCTTGGATCTGGGCCGGGCTGAGGATCCCTTTGGCCTGGGCCAGTTGCAGGGCCAGCAAATACCCCGCCACCAACATGCCAGTAAACACTTTGGTGGAAGCCACGGCAATCTCCGGACCGGCATGGATGTAGAGAACCCCGGCATCCGCCAGACGGCTGGCCTGGGATCCGATGGCGTTGACAATCGCCAGAGTCGGGATCCCTTGGGTGCGGGCCTCGCTCATGGCTGCCAGCGTATCGACGGTTTCTCCCGACTGGGTTAGAGCCAGCAACAGGTGGTTGGGGCGCAACACCGGCTGGCGGTAGCGAAACTCAGAGGCATAGTCCACCTCCACGGGGGTACGGGCCAAGCTCTCGATGAAGTACTTGAGCACCCAGCAGGCGTGCCAGGCAGTACCACAGGCTACGGCGTGGATGTGCTCGATGTGGGCCAGTTGCGCTTCAGAAAGCGTTAGCCCCTCCAGCGTCACCCGGCCCTGTTCCAGATCCACCCGCCCCCGTAGCGTATCGGTGGTGGTGCGGGGCTGCTCAAAGATCTCCTTTTGCATGAAGTGCTTGTAGCCTCCCTTGGCGGCTGAGACGGGATCCCAGGCCACGGTGATGCTGGATTTGCGCAGCTCCTCGCCGGTAATGCGCAAGTAGCGCACTTGAGACTCCGTGAGAACCGCCATTTCCCCATCCTCCAAGAACACCACCTTGCGGGTATGGCGGACAATGGCAGGCAGATCGGAGGCCACGAAGTTTTCCCCTTCTCCCTCTCCCACCACCACGGCTCCGGCATTGCCCAAACGGGCTGCGATCAGCCGATCCGGCGCCTCCCGATCCAGAGCCACCACGGCGTTTCCCCCCCGCAGTTGCCCCATGACCTGGCCAAAGGCCGCCTCAAAGGAGCCCAGCTCTTCTGTATAGAGGCCGAGCAGTTGGGCGATCACTTCCGTATCGGTTTGGGAGCGGAATGGGATTCCCCGCTCCAGGAGACGCTCCTTTAGCTCCAGGTAGTTTTCCACAATGCCGTTTTGGATCACCACAATGCGCCCGCGCTCGTCGCACTGGGGGTGGGCATTTTCTTCGGTCACGCCGCCGTGGGTGGCCCAGCGGGTATGTCCGATCCCTACCTTGGCCGTGGGCATGTTGGCCGTCAGCTTCACCAGCAGGTTGTGCAGCTTGCCGGTAGCGCGGACAACTCTCAATCCTTCTTCGGGATCCACCGTGGCGATGCCGGCAGAATCATAGCCCCGATACTCCAAGGTGCGCAGGCCCTCCAACAGGATGGGGGCAGCCCACTGAAAACCCACGTAGCCGACAATGCCACACATTCCTCACACCTCAACCTCAGTCGCGCCAGCGTTGCGTAGCCATAGGGGGTGCCGTAGGCACAGCACCTTATCCGCAAAGCCTACCCCAGCTTCGGGATCCCTTCAACGGCTTTGGCCGCCGTTGTTACCTCAGCGGGTCATCTCAGGGATCCCAGACTCCCGCTAGAGAGAGGGGAAAGGCAGCCAACTTATGGGGAAGTCTGCGGCTGCCATCCTTGGGATCCAGGGGCAACTCCCTGGGCAAAAGAGACGGGCGCAAAACGAAAGTGATACCCTTCGGCCACCGCGGGCTGGATCCCATCTTCCCCAGGGACGCTGGAGACCAAGTTGCTCAGCCCCAATACCAACTCTCGAATGCCGCGGCGAAACTGGGGATCCCCGGTCAGCTCGTCGATGTCGGCGGTAATTTTTTGCATATTCTGAAAGGTGATGCGGGCGGAATCGAGGGTTTGGCGCAGAGTAGCTAAAGTGCCCGGATCGTTGAGGCTGGCGGCAATCTGCTGCAGATCTTCGGTAGCTTGGGCCACGTTCTCCGCAGCCGCTCGCACCTCGGCCAGGATCTGGCGCACATCGGCCTGGAGTTGTGGATCGGTAACCAGCGGGCGCACCGCGCTCGACATGGCCTGTAGATCGGCGCTCACCTGCTGAATGTTCTCCAGGACGGCGTTAAGGGAAGTGCGGTTTTGATCCACCAGGGCGGTGAATTGATCGGCAGCCGCTTGAAAACTGCGGGCAGTTCCCCTCACAGCTCCAGCCGCGTCTTGGATGGCCGTGGCAGCCGTGGTGAATTGCAACAAGTTCAGATCTTCGGTGCGAATAGCCGCTACCTGCTCTTCTACGGTTTCTGAAAGACTGGCTACGCTATTGGCGACGCGGGTGAGCCCTTCTAGGGTGGCGTTAAGGGTGTCGAAGAGCTCATCGTCGTTGACCCGTGTGAGCAATCGATCCAGCCTAATCAATAGCTGGCCAAAATCCACTCCAGGGGTTCCCTCCACCACATCTCCATTGCAAACCATTTGGCTGCTGTCGCAGTCTGGCGCCAGGGGGGATCCTGTCAACTGGACGTTCAGTCGGGGCAGGATATCCATCACCGTTTCCCCCACCAACCCCGTCTGTTTGGTAAGAAACAGGGAATCGCGGGGGATGACTAGGGGCTGATCAATGGTCACCTGTACTTCTACTTGGCTGGGTTGAGGCACAATCCGCTCCACTCGACCTATGGTTACCCCCCGCAGCCGCACACTGGATCCCTCGGCCAGCCCGGCCACGTTGGTATAGGTGACGGTAAATTGAAAGCCGCGACTGCCAAAGCGCAGGTTGTAGATCCACAAAAACAGGCCGGCAAAGCCCAGCGCCCCCGCCAGGATCAACAGGCCCACTGCCCCTTCTCGCACTGCTCGCGAACGCATCACACCTGCCCCGCCACTTGAATTGGCCCTTCTACGCTACCGCTGAAAAACTGCCGCACAAAGGGGTTATCGCACGTTTCAATCTGCTGCACGGATCCCTCCCACTGCACCCGCCCCTGAGCCAACAGGACAATGCGGTCGGTGGCGCGGTAAATGGTGCTGTGCTGGTGGGTCACCACAATGTAGCTCTCACAGGCTTTTTTCACCTGCTGCAGCTCCCGGATGAGATCTTCAATCACCGTCGAAGCAATGGGATCCAAGCCCGCTGTGGGCTCGTCGTACAGCAGCAATTGGGGCTCATCCTGGGGCAGAGAAGGATCCTCCATAATGGCGCGGGCGAAGCTGGCCCGTTTGCGCATCCCCCCCGAGAGTTCTTCTGGCAGGTTGTGCTCTTTGCCCGCCAGTCCCACCGCCTCCAGCTTGGCGGCCACCAATTCCTGAATACGGGAGCGGGGCAACTGCGAGTGCTCGTAGAGCAAAAACCCCACGTTTTCTTCCACCGTCAGGGAGTCGAAGAGGGCGGCCTGCTGAAACACCATCCCTACTCGCAAAGGGGGAGTTGCATGATGGGCTTGAATCTCCGGGAGCGGGATCCCGCACCAGAGCACTTCTCCAGCGTCTGGCTCCGTTAAGCCGGCGATGATGCGCAGCAGCGTCGATTTCCCGGTGCCCGAAGGCCCCACCAGGCCCAGGGCCTCACCCCGGTACACCTTCAGATCCACGTGGTCAAGCACCACCGTCGAGCCGAAGCGCTTGGAAACTTGGCGCAACTCCACCAAGGGGGCAGTGCTCTGCACTGCTGGCATGCTCAGAACCTCCGCCCTCGCCAAAGGCTGGAGCCTATTTTCGGACACCTGCTGCTCCTTTGGGCTGTCTATGCTGCTTCTGAAGCACTTGACCAATGATTTCAAGCAAAACTGGGGGCTCAGGATGCTTCCCTCCTTGAGTCGGCTTCACTGGTAGTTTAGGAGTCGGCAGGGGCCAAGGCAATGAAGCAGCCCACAGCCCCATCAAGGCAGATCAGGGATCCCTGGCGATAGGCCCAAGCCGTACCTCTCCTCTCCATTCTCTCTGCTCTGCAGCTCAGGGGCGAGGTCTTCCTCAAGGGCAGCCACCCAACCGGAGGGGACGATTTCCATCTCGTCTGTAACCCCTGCTCTTTTCTCTTCCCTCTTCTCTCCGTCAGCCAGCTCCGGCTGTTCATCCTGCTCCGAATTGAGTTTCACGCGCCGCGAGAAACCCCAGACAAATAAGGGGATCACGGCCACCACCATCCCCCACTCTGGGATCTCGATTTGGGGGAAAAACACCTCCAACAACATGGTGCTCCCCACCAAGGCGATGATGGCAAAAGCGGCATCTTCCAGGTGAGAGAACTCGTCCAACCAACGCAAAAACAGAGAAGCCATGTAGCGCATCAGGGTAATGCCGAGAATGCCGCCGAGGATGATTACCCAAGCCTTGCGGGAGACACCCACCGAAGCAGCGATACTGTCGAAAGAAAAGACCAGATCCGTCAGTTCCACCATCACCAGGGTCTGCCAAAAGTTGGCGTGGCGGGTGATGTCCTGTTCTTGGCCTTCTTCCTCGCCCCGAAAGTGCTGCCAGGCTAGCCAGAGCAGATAACAGGCCCCCAAGAATTGGGCGGGCGGATACTCCACCAACCAAACCGCTGCAAAGACAATGGCGATGCGAAAGCCGTAAGCGCCGATGATGCCCCAGCGCAAGGCCCGATTTTGTTGCTGAGGGGTGGGCAGATGTTTCACCAGAGCCGCCAGGGCAACGGCATTGTCCGCAGAGAGGGCGGCCTCCAAAAACACCAGAGCCACCACCAAGAAAATATCTGTCCAGGTGAAGGACTGAGTCATCCCTTGTGCCAGGGTCAAGGTCGCCCCCATCGCATCTATGGCATTTTTGACAAGTGTGGCATCAATTAGCATATTCGCGCGTTTTGTCCGCCCCAGTCAGTCCAACACAGCAGTTGACCAGCGTAGGAACCCTCCCCATCTTCGGATAAAGGTACCCCAGAAAAAGGCATGAACCCAGTTAGGTGACCAGAGGCAACACCCTCAAACTCCCGAAGGATGGGAAAGAGAAAGCCCAAGCCTAAACTATGGCCTGAGTATAGCCTGTTTGGCTCAGGATCTATTTACAATTCTTAACCTTCCGAAATCTGTCGATTCCCTGTTGGATCTCCAGTGGGGCCGCATGAACTCAATCGAGCTGCCAGCCGTTGTCCGCAACGCAGGATCTGGCCTGCCAGAATCGCCGCCCCAAAACCGTTATCAATGTTCAGCACTCCCACCCCCGCTGCGCAGGAGTTGAGCATGGTGAGCAGGGCAGCCAAGCCCTGGAAGCTGGCCCCGTAGCCAATGCTGGTGGGCACAGCGATCACCGGACAATCCGCCAGACCCGCCACCACGCTGGCCAAGGCCCCCTCCATGCCTGCCACCACGATCAGCACGTCCGCTTGCAGGGCCGCCCGGTTGTGCAGCAGCCGATGGATCCCGGCCACCCCCACATCCCAGAGGCGCTTCACCTGAAACCCAGAAAGCTCGAGCGTGAGGGCGGCTTCTTCTGCCACCGGTAAATCGGCAGTGCCGGCGGAGATCACGCTGACCTGCCCAGGATGGCTGACCACCTGCCGGGGCGGGATCCAACACAAGCGGGCCACCTGGGAATACTGCACCTGGGGTAAGCGGCTGCGGATCTCGGCATACACCTGGGCTTCGATGCGGGTGGCCAAGGCCAGGGATCCCCGCTGGTGGAGTTGCTCCAGGATTTGGGCGATCTGATCTGGGGTCTTGCCCGGCCCCCACACGGCTTCGGGAAAGCCCGTGCGCAAGGGACGGTGGTGATCCACATGGGCGAAATCTCCCACCGGCTCGAAGGGCAGAAAGCGATAGGCTTGCAGGGCTTGCTCTGGGGTGAGCTCCCCTTGGGCCACCGCCCGAAACAGATCCTGCAGCGCTGTCGTAGAGGGGGGGGTCATGGAGGATGAGTTAATCTGCAACACTCGGCTTGGATCTTGCCTGGATTTATTGGGCTAAAGACC
>NZ_JANSIO010000274.1:0-7066 GCF_047462195.1 Synechococcus sp. R3-13
TTCAGGGTTTTGGGGGTTAGAGGCATGCTCTCAAGGCTAGCCTATGGCCGGGAGGGAACAGCGGGTTGCCCACTCTGGTCCGCAGTGGGTTTTACCCTCATCGGTACCCCTCTCCAGAAGAGCAGCGGCAATAATCGGTTAGCTCAGATCCCAGAATCCATCGCGAAAACGAGGCGGCAATGGCCATGAGGATCCCGGTGATCAAGCTTCTCTCCTCACTGCTGCTTTTTGGGGGGGTGTCCGTCCCCGCTGTCGTGGCGGCCTACCCGGTCAGCCCGGAGATGGTGATGACCCTGCAACAGGGGGATCATGCCCAAGCCTTGCCCAGGGCCAGAACGGAGCAAGCGTTTCGGGTGGTTACTTTGGCCCAGGGTTTGGAGCACCCTTGGGGGATGGCCTTTCTGCCAGATGGGACAATCGTGGTAACCGAACGACCAGGCCGGCTGCGCCGGGTTACCGACCAGGGGTTGGATCCCCAGCCCATAGCCGGTGTGCCAGAAGTATTTGCCCGCGGACAGGGGGGCCTGCTGGACATTGCCTTGCACCCTAATTACGCGGAGAACGGCTGGATTTACCTGTCCTATGCCGCTCCTGGGCCGGGCGGCGGGGGAACCCGAGTGGCGCGGGCCCGCTTGGGGGAGAAGGGACTCCAGGATCTGGAGGTGATTTTCGACATGGAGCGCAAGACCCCCGCTCAACAGCACTTTGGCTCCCGCCTGGCCTTTGATGAACAGGGATTTCTCTACATCAGCACCGGCGACCGCGGAGAGCGGCATCGGGCCCAGGATCTGGGGGATGCTGCCGGCAAGGTGTTGCGCGTCACTGATTCAGGAGGGATCCCGGCGGACAACCCATTTGTCGGCCGAGCGGGGGCTTTGCCGGCAATTTTTACCTACGGCAACCGCAACATTCAGGGAATGGCCCGCCACCCCGAGACGGGAGCGATTTGGTTCCACGAGCATGGGCCGCAGGGTGGGGACGAGATCAACATCTTGGCCCCCGGCGTCAACTACGGCTGGCCCTTGATCACCCACGGTCGAGAATATACGGGAGAACCCGTCGGCCAAGGACTGGCGGCAGCTCCTGGATTGGCTTCGCCCCTGCTGCACTGGACACCCTCAATTGCCCCTTCCGGCATGACTTTCTACACAGGGGAGGCTTTCCCCGAATGGCGGGGCAACCTGTTTGTGGGGGCGCTGGCCGGGCAACACTTGGCCCGTCTGGTACTGGATGGAGAGCGCGTGGTGGCAGAAGAGCGTCTCTTAGAGAGGGCGGTGGGCCGCATTCGCGATGTGCGGCAGGGGCCGGATGGACTCCTTTACCTGTTGACGGACGCCCCGAATGGATCCCTGCTGCGCCTGGAGCCAGCACCCTGAAGGCATCGGCTCGGAGGAGAAGAGGAGCTGCCTTGATCCCGCTTGCAACCGTCTGGCGGGACGGGGATTTTCTCCAGAGTAGGGCTGGGGAACTCAGAAGCTGAGGCTCTCCCAAGAAACGTTGATGTCTTCCAAAAGCAGCGACTTGTTGTAGATCTGCAGGATAATCAACAAAAAGACGGCGAATAGGGCCATGAAGACCGCCATCAGGGGCGTAGTGCCCCAGCCGGGAGCCACTTTGCCGTATTCCGAGTTGAGAGGACGCAGCAGATCGCCCAGTTTGGTACGAATGGCCATAGGTTCTCGCTTAGAAACCGAACACGTTGACGAAGTCGAAGATAGCAGGCTCGAAGGCGGATCCCTGGTGCTCAGCACCGCCAAAGCAGCCGCCTTTTAAAATCACGCTATCAGAATCTGGCCGAACCTTTTTGTCTTGGGCAATGAATTGTAAACTTGTGTAATACTGTAGTCGAATACTCTCAGGATCAAAGACAACGATATGGAGCCCACCTTTTCCCTGATTGTGGCGATTGCGGCAGTTACCATCTGCATCACTGCGTTTGCCATCTACACGGCCTTTGGCCCCCCTTCCAAGGACTTGCAGGATCCCTACGAGATGCACGAGGATTAAGGCCTGTCGTTGGGATATCTGGGTAAATGTCTGCTCGGTTGACCCCCCGTCTCTCCTTTCACAAGTACCAGGGGTTGGGGAACGATTTTATCTTGGTGGACAACCGCCGGCAGTCTCAGCCCTGCTTGAGCCCGGAAGAGGCCGTTGCCCTTTGCAATCGCCGCTTTGGGGTGGGAGCCGATGGGGTTATCTTCCTGCTGCCAGGGCAGGAGGGGGCAGATTTCAGCATGCGCCTCTTCAACAGCGACGGTTCCGAGGCGGAGATGTGCGGCAATGGGATCCGCTGTTTGGCCCGCTTTCTGCAGGACTTGGGGATCCCAGGTCGGGATGGCGCCTACCAGATCCACACCTTGGCGGGGCGAATCGTGCCGCAGGTGCGGGCAGATGGGCTGGTCACAGTGGACATGGGGATCCCTCGCCTTTTGGCCAAGCAGATCCCCACCACCTTGGTCGAACCGGATGAGAAGGTCATTCGGCAGCCGCTTGCAGTGGCCGGGCGAGAGTGGCGGGTGACGGCGGTGAGCATGGGCAACCCCCATTGTGTGGTCTTCCTGGAAGAAGAGGGATCCCTGGAGGAGCTGGACTTGGCAGTTGTGGGCCCCCTGTTTGAGCATCATCCGGCCTTTCCTGAGCGCACCAACACCGAATTTGTGCAGGTGCTCAGCCCGACTCGTCTGCGCCTACGGGTTTGGGAGCGGGGAGCAGGGGCAACGCTGGCTTGTGGGACGGGTGCCTGTGCTGTTTTGGTGGCTGCTGTTTTGGAGGAGCGCGCAGAATCGCAAGCTACAGTAGAACTGCCGGGAGGAAATCTGGAAATTCGCTGGGATCCGAGCACACAGCATGTGTGGATGACCGGCCCTGCCCTGCACGTCTTCAGCGGCACCACTGCCGGTTGAGAACTAGGCTCCCAGACCCAACAGGAGGATGGCCAGCAGGCCGAGGATCCCATAGGCAACGCTCCAGCCCTGCCGCCAGATCAGCGCCACTGCCAGGCCCAATAAGACCAAGCCCAAGCCCAGGCCAAGGCGGAGAAATAGAGGGTGTACAAACTGGCTGAGGGAGCGTTTGAGCCAGGGGAAGATCACCCCCAAGGCGAAGGCCAGTCCTACGGGGATCCAATCGATCCAACCTGTCTGCTCCCAGCCCCCCAACAGGTAAAAGCCGCCCAGACAAAGGCCCAGGCAGAAAAACAGCACCCGCATGCCGGGATAGTCTTGTCGATAGTTGAAAGCAAGGCTTCGGAGCTCCTTGGGGTGGGCCAAGACCAATGGCTCTACAGCAAAGCTTTCGCTCCACTCCGGCGCTTCTTCAGTTTGTCCGCGGCACCAAAGGTAAACGTTGACCTTGCGCAACCCTTGCAGCAGAGAGGCTTCCACCGCACTGCGCACCACCTCCATCACCTGCAGGGTATCCACCACATCGCCCGGCAGCCGTTCCAGCAGCACGTTGAGAACAGGCCCCTTCAGCTCGGCTCGGCCAAACAGCCGCAAGTTGGCAAGCTTGTAATCGAGGATTTGGTTCAAGATTTTGAGCTGGCGGCGCATGGGATCCCGCGAACAGAGAGCCGTCGTTCGACCGGTTGACTCAAAGCTTCAACATGACCGGTATGACCAGTTTAATGGCTTGGGCCAGAGCAGCAGAGGAGAGGCGTTGCCGGTGTGAAAGGGAAGTGGGACTATCCGATGAGGGTGCGAATGCACCGGCGAATGCTGAGGTTGGATTGCTCCAAGTCGGCAAATCCACTCAGAAGAGTTCCCTGGCCGTCCAACAGCAACAAAACAGCCTGGCGGCGAAAATTGATCCCAGGCAAAGCTGCAGCGGCTATTTCTTGCAGCTTCTGGATGGTTGCTCCCTCAAAATCGACCGAGACATACACAAACGGAGAAACCAGGCGGGGATCCGTCGGTACACTCTCCCGGATGGCCTGCAAAACCAAGTGGCGCACCAGCAGCAGCCCCCTGCCATCCACCAGCACGATCTGGCGCAGCCGAGGGTTTTGCCCAAACTCCAGGGCCAAACTTTTGGAGAGGGCTTCCGATTGCGAGCGGGTTTGGCTGTTGGTCAAGATCAACGCTTGAATGCCCTCATACCGACTTAGGTCAAGCCGATCCCCAGAAACGCTTTCCACCTTGAGGTCAAGAGATGTTTTGGGGTTGCCGTTGCTGGGGCAGTTGCCAGCTTGGGCGGGATCGAACGCACCTTGAGAAAGCAGGGCAAGGGTGGCAAACCCCAAAGCCACAAGTCTCTTTTGAACGCAAAGCCAGCAGCGGTTAGCCGGGGCACAGCAGCAGGACAGCACTCGGTTCATGGCGGGGAGCTCTGGAGCGGGCCGGCCAAATCTTAACCGATCTTCATCTTTGGTGCTCCAAAATGCCCTCTGGGCTTCTCATCCCCATTGGGTTGGTGCCCATAATGGAAGGCAGTTTCTGGTTTGCTGGCCATGACTCACGCCTCTTTGCTGGATGCCCTCAACCCTTCTCAACGGCAAGCGGTGCAACACTTTTGTGGCCCGCTGCTGGTGGTGGCGGGGGCAGGTTCCGGCAAGACGCGCGCCCTCACCCACCGCATTGCCTACCTGGTTCGCCACTATCGGGTGGATCCAGGAGAAATTTTGGCCGTGACCTTCACCAACAAGGCCGCCCGTGAGATGAAAGAGCGCATTGAGCAGCTCTTTGCCGAACAAGAAGCTCAAGAACAATTTGGGATCCCCTTAGAGGAATTGGAGCCGGCCCAGGCAACGCGACTAAAATCTGCTGTTTACCACCGCTGGATTAAGCCTCTTTGGATTGGCACGTTCCACAGCTTATTTGCCCAGATCCTGCGCCTGGAGATCGAAAAATATCAGGATCCCAAGGGGCGCAAGTGGACTCGCCACTTCTCGATCTTCGATGAATCAGATGCCCAATCCCTGGTGAAGGAGATTGTAACCAAGCAACTGAACTTAGATGAGCGCAAGTTTGACCCAAGGTCGGTACGCTACGCCATTAGCAATGCCAAAAACCAAGGTTGGACTCCTGCCGACCTGGAGCGCAATCAGCCCAACTTCCGTGGCCGTACCATTGCCCAAGTTTACGAAATCTATGAAGACCAACTGGCAGCCAACAATGCTCTGGACTTTGATAACTTGATTTGGATACCAGTGCAGCTTTTTCGACAAAACGAGCAGGTGTTGGCTTACTGGCACCAACGATTTCGACACATTTTGGTGGATGAATACCAAGACACCAACCGCACTCAGTATGAGTTGATTCGTCTGTTGGCCACCAACGGCGAGACCTGCAGATCTCGGTTGGATTGGAGAAACCGATCGATCTTTGTGGTGGGAGATGCCGATCAAAGCATCTATCGGTTTCGCGGGGCAGATTTTACCATCTTGCTGGAGTTTCAAGAGACCTTTGGCGATGGTCTTCCGGACGATGATACCCGCACCATGATCAAGCTGGAGGAGAACTATCGCTCTACAGCTACCATTCTGCAGGCAGCTAACGCTCTCATCGAGAAAAATACAGAGCGCATTGATAAAGTTCTCAGGCCAACCCGTCAGCAAGGAAATCCGATTCTTCTTCATCAGGCGGATGATGAGATTGCAGAGGCCGAGTTTGTCGTCAATACCATCCGACGATTACACGGCCAAAATGCCAATGCTTTTTCCTGGGGAGATTTTGCCATTCTCTACCGCACCAACGCTCAATCCCGTCCTTTTGAAGAGGTCTTGCTGCGGTGGGGGATCCCTTACACGGTGGTGGGCGGACTGCGATTTTACGACCGCAAAGAAATTAAGGATGTCCTAGCCTATTTACGGGTTGTGGCTAACCCTGCCGACTCCTTTAGCCTGCTGCGAATTATTAACGTGCCGCGCCGTGGCATTGGCAAATCCACCCTGGACAAGCTGACCGAAGCGGCGGCTGCTCTCAACGTGCCTTTGTGGGCAATTCTCAGCGATGAAACCTCTGTAAGTAGCTTGGCGGGCCGTTCGGCTAAGCCTGTCATTCAGTTTGCTCAGTTGATTCAGCACTGGCATCGACAGGCTTCTCAAACCTCAGCCGCCACCCTTATCGAAGGGCTGCTGCGGGATTCCGGTTATTTGGAGGATCTCAAGGCGCAGGGTACAGACGAAGCCGAAGAAAGAGCGGCCAACGTGATGGAACTTTACAATGCCGCTCGCCAATTCGAGGAAGAACAGGAGGATCCCAGCCTTGAGGCTTTTTTGAGCAATGTGTCTTTGGCTTCCGACTTGGACAACCTTCAGGAAGGCGCTGAGAAAGTTTCGCTAATGACGTTGCACTCTTCCAAAGGTTTGGAGTTTCCTGTTGTGTTCTTGGTGGGGGTGGAACAGGGTCTATTTCCCAATTTCCGGGCTTTGGAGGATCCCGCTGCTTTGGAAGAAGAGCGACGCCTTTGCTACGTGGGCATTACCCGTGCCCGTGAGCAGTTGTATATCAGCCACGCCAGGGAAAGGATGCTCTACGGCAACCGCGAACCGGCCATTCCTTCCGTATTTTTAAGTGAGCTACCTCAAGAGTTGATCGAGTCCGACAGGCGCGGAGCCCCTTCTCGACAGCTTTCCCACGGCAGTGGACTGTCCCTTTCAGATGCACCCAAGGCCAGGCCCAATCGCCGCCAAAGCCGTTCAGAACAGTGGGCGATTGGAGATCGTTTGCAACATCCCCAATTCGGACAAGGCCAGATTACCCATGTGTTCGGCAGTGGTGAACGGGTCACGATTGCGGTGAGGTTTCCCGCTATCGGTCAACAGAAAATCTTGGATCCCCGTATCGCTCCTATTCAAAAGCTTAGCTAGGCGGCTGAACTCGGAAGGGCTCCAGCGATGAAGAGAGGCAAAGGGAAGTGCTGTAGAAGTCCGTAGCTCATTCGAGATTGCCTTGCCGTTGACGTCGTTGGTGATCCCTTGCTTCATATGTGTTTGCTTTATATGTGTTGCTGCACGACGGGGAAAGCAAAACCTCAGCTCCCCCTTTCCCTGATTTGACCGTTGCCCAACCCTCGACCTTACCTCTGCCCCCTCGTCACCAAATTTTCGGGCTGGAGACCCGCACCA
>NZ_JANSIO010000275.1:0-6591 GCF_047462195.1 Synechococcus sp. R3-13
TCAACCCCCTTTGCTTCGGCCTGGAAATCACGCGCCTGTTCGAGCAAGGGCAGTCCTACTTTGCTCCTGCTAAGGTGGAGACCTGGCTGCGGCAGCATGGCCAAAACCCGTCCGACTATGAGATCTCGTTTCACCAGGAACTGCCCCCTGCCGGCTCTTCTGCGGCGATGTGGATTCGCATCGACCTAAAGCGTTGGGATGGCCAGCCGGTGGATCCCTGGCTATTGGAAGAGATCAACCGGGTAGATTGAGAATGGATTGCTCTTGGGGAGAGCCAGTCCCCACAAAGTTGAGGCTGTTGTCTACCGATGCCCAGTGCCACCCTGTTGGTATCTTGCCCTGATCAAAAAGGGCTGGTAGCCAAGCTCTCCAGCTTCATCTACAGCTACGGCGGCAACATCATTCACGCCGATCACCATACGGATCCCGAGGCAGGACTGTTCTTGAGCCGCATCGAGTGGGACTTGGAGGGCTTCCAACTGGAGCGAGGGGAAATTGTCCCCGCCTTTTCGGGTATTGCCCGTGGGATCCAAGCCAACTGGGAACTGCATTTTTCCGACACTCGCCGTCGCATTGCGTTGTGGGCCAGCAAGCAAAGCCACTGCCTTTTGGATCTGATCTGGCGGCAAAGGGCCGGAGAACTGCCTGCCGAGATCCCCTTGATCATCAGCAACCACCCCGACCTGGAATCGGTGGCCCGCTCCTTCGGCATCGATTACTACCACATCCCCGTTTCTCCAGAGGGCAAAGCCGCAGCCGAAGCCCGTCAGCTCGCTCTCCTGCAGGAATATCGAATTGACCTGGTGGTGCTGGCCAAGTACATGCAGATCTTGAGTGGGTGGCTGCTCCGCCAAGCCCCGCCGGTCATCAACATTCACCATTCCACCCTGCCCGCCTTTGCCGGAGCCAACCCCTACCACCGCGCCCATCAACGGGGGGTGAAGATCATCGGCGCGACTGCCCACTATGCCACCGAAGATCTGGACGAAGGGCCGATCATCGAGCAAGACGTGGTGCGGGTCAGTCACCGCGATACCGTTGCCGACCTCGTCCGCAAAGGCCGCGACATGGAACGCCTAGTCCTGGCACGGGCAGTGCGGTATCACCTGGAGAATCGGGTGCTGGTGTACCACAACAAAACGGTGGTGTTTGCCTGATCAGCCCGCGGGCGCAGCGTCGCTCAACGGGATCCCTTTCTGGTTTCGTAGGAGAGCCAAGATCTCGTCCTTCACCTCCTGAAAAGAAGAAGTGCGCTTGAGGCTGTAGTCGCGCCGGCTGGGGAAATCAACTCGGATCTCCCGTTTCACCCGCCCAGGATGGGACGTGAGTACATAGATGCGCTGGGCCAAAAAGACGGCTTCTTCCACATCGTGGGTGATCATCAGGATTGAAGTGCGCGTGCGCTGCCAGAGATCCAGCAAAAACTCCTGCATGGTCTCCTTGGTTTGCACATCCAAAGCGCCAAAAGGCTCATCCATCAGCAAAATCTTCGGTTGGGCCGCCAGAGCTCGGGCAATGGCCACCCGCTGCTGCATACCGCCCGAAAGCTGCTTGGGCAGAGCCTTGGCAAAACGCTCCAGGCCGACGATCTCCAGAAAATAATCCACACGGGCTTCCCTTTCCTGCCGTTTTACCCCCTGCAATTTCAGGCCAAAGCCGACGTTCTCCGCCACGGTCATCCAGGGGTAGAGGGTGTAGGACTGGAACACGACTCCCCGATCCGCTCCCGGCCCAATCACCGGCTCCCCATCGACGCTGATGGATCCTCGGCTAGGCTGCTCCAACCCGGCAATCAGGCGCAGTAGGGTGGTTTTACCAGAGCCGGAAGCCCCCACCACACAGACAAACTCCCCCGACTCCACATGCAAATTCACCCCATCCAGAGCCAAGATAGGTCCACGACGGGTGGGGAAGGATTTGCTCAGGCCGACCACTTCCAAATGCACGACACCACCTCATAAAAAGGCCCAACGACAGGTCAAACGTACCAAGCGTCGCAGCAGCCAATCCAGCAGAAAGCCGATCAGCCCCAACACAATCAAGCACGCAAAAATCTCGTCGGTTCTAAAGAAGCGCTGGGCTAGCTGGATCCGCCTACCCAAACCCTCATTGGCGGCCACCAATTCTGCCACCACCACCAAGTTCCAAGAGGCAGCCATGTTGACGCGGAAGGTGTCGAGAATGTTCGGGGTGATGTATGGAGTGATCACCTGCAGCAACACCTGCCAGCGCCGCCCCCCCAAGGTGTAGGTGGCCTCGATCAGCTCTTTGGGAATGAACTTCACCGCATCCATGATCATCAGCATGTTGAAGAAAACGGTGCCGATGAAAATTAACCCGATCTTGGGGGCCTCATCCAAACCCAAGTAAATAATCAACAGCGGGGTGAAGGCAGGAGCGGGCATGTAGCGAAAGATGCCGCTAATCGGCTCGATCAAGGCGCGGATGCTGGCGAAGGTGCCCATGGCAATGCCGATGGGGGTCGCCACCACTGCTGCCAACAGAAAACCGCTGCTAACCCGACTGAAGCTGGCCAAGGTATCCTTCCACAGCAGGCCGTCTCGCCACAGGCGCAGCAGGGCCGCCCATACCGAAGGGGGAGAAGGCAAAAAACGCGGCGGTACCCACCCCGAGACCGATAGGCCCCACCACAAGCCGAAAGGCACCAGCACCGATAGCGCCGTCAGCAGCAAGGCCAAGGGGCGCGGGATCTCTTCGGCAATGCGCCAAAACACCGTCGGGGGCAGACTGGGGCGGGTGGGTGGAGGCGATTCAGCCGGAGCAGTCAGCATCGTACCTTACCTCACTGGTGGCCCATGAAGGGATCCCGGATATCTCTCACCGTCTAACACCCACCGACTCGGCATAGGCGCGAACGAAGCGGTCATCGAACAATGCCTCCAGATCCTTGGGCCCCTCCGAGATGAAGCCCACTCTCACCATGAAGTCCACCATTTGTCTGGCCGCATAGGGCATGTGCTGCATTCCCTCGCCGGGGCTGAAGGCTTTTAGGTTGTCTTCTATGGTGAAGAAACGAATGCCATCTTTGAACAGTTGCAGCTCCTCTGGGGTGACACCGGCACGTCTGGCCATGATTTCGTCGGCTCGCTGCGGGTTCTCCTCCATGAACTTCAAAATATCGAACCAGCTATTCACCAAAGCCTGCACCTGATCCGGCTGCTCGTCAATCAATTTTTGGCTGACCACCAACAAATCGGGAATGGCCCCTGGGAACTCCGCCGAAGAGAACAGCTCCTTGCTTCCAGGGCGCTCCAGGGCTGTCAACCAAAAGGGCGGAAAGGCTCCCACCGCATCCACCTGACCGGCAGCAAAAGCAGCGGCGGCGGCTCCGGTTTCCAAGGGCACAATGATCACATCGTCGCGGGAAAATCCCTCCCGCTCCAGCCCCAGCGTCAGCAGAAAGTCATCCACCACGCCTTCTTCCACAGCCACCCGCTTACCCACTAGGTCGGCAATGGTGTTGATCCCTTCCCGGACGATGATCTTGTCGTTGCCTGCCGAGTTGTCGTTGACCAGCACCACCACCTGACCATTCACAGATTTCGGCGCGAAGGAGAGCGTATCGTTCAGGGTTTGGGTATTGGCATCCAGTTGTCCGGCGGCAAAGGCTTCCATCGACTCAATGTAGCCATCGAACCAGCGCAACTGCACGTTGGCCCCATTTTTCTTGAAAATGCCCTCTTCTTCTCCAATGGCCCACGGCCACCAACCTGCCCAATTGCTGTAGCCCATCTGAATGGGGGGTCGGGCCAGAGCGGGAGAGGAGCTTCCCAGCAAAAGGGTGGGCAACAACCCCAGCACCCAGGACAAAAACCGGCGGCGACGCGAGATCTGTGGAGAAGAAGTCATAAGCCTGGAAGTTCAAGTAACTGTGCAGCCAGCTTGAGAATGGCTGTTCGCTGGCCTGGATTCTAGGGTCGGCTTGAGACGAGCAGCAAATAGTTAATTTGGCTACAAAATCCCCCAACTTGTTGCTTGGGTTGGCTTTGGATTTTCCGATCTTCCAGAGTGATGGGACTTAACCAAGGGGATCCCTCAGTACTCAAAGGTCATGGGTGGGAAGCGGGAAGGGCGGGATCTGAGCTGGGCGGGTTCAGAGGCAGGAGCGGGATCCCGAAAGGCTTTTGCCTCCTGCTGAAGGTGTTGCATGGCCTGCTCGATTTCCTGAAGTCGCGCGTGGATTTGCCCTTGCCGCTCTCGAATAAACTCTAGCTCTTGGTTGAGCCGCTGCTTTTCGACAGTGAGCTGCTGCATTTCGGCATAGAGGGCGGATTCGGTTTGGCGGCGAGGGATCGAGCGCAGCTTGGGGCGAGGTCGAGTTCGGGGCACACGGGGCAAGCTCATAAGGGGGGATCCCGGAAAACGGCTTGCGTCTATCCTAGCGTGCTCTTGGCGGCCCTTCTATTCCTAGGTAGGATCCATTCGTCCGGTGTGGAAAACAGCGATGGTGGAAACTGGAGCAGACCTGTTGCAACGCTACGGCAGCGGTGAGCGGGACTTCAGCAACAGCCAACTGGCCGGAGCTGATCTGGCCGGGGCCGACTTGGCCGGGATCGACTTGGGGGGATCCATTCTCCGCCAGGCAAAGCTGGCTTCTGCCAACCTGGAGCGGGCCTACCTGAGCGGCGCCGACCTCAGCCAAGCGGATCTGCAGGGATCCAACCTGCGGCTGGCCAACCTAGAGAAAGCCAAGCTGCAGGGATCCCGATTGCAAGGAGCCAACTTGCGTGGGGCCAACCTGGCGGAAGCGGACTTGAGCGAAGCCGATCTCAGCCAAGCGGACTTGGCGGGGGCCAATCTCACCGGGGCCAACTTGAGAGGAGCCCTTCTGGCCCAGTGCAAACTCAAGCTGGCCAACCTGCGAGGGGCCTGCTACGACGCCACCACTCAGATGGAAGCGGATATCACTCCAGCAGAGCTGGGCATGGTTCAAGCCTAGAGGGGGAAATGGGGCTAGTCCTCCGGCTCCAAGTCCAGGATCTCCTGAATTTCGGCATCGGTATAGCCCACCGCCCGCAACTTCTCCGATACCGTCTGAATCTCCCCTGGAGACAAATCCTGCTGCCGTACCCGATCCCAGAGATTGGCCACAATCTGCAGCAGCAAACCGCTGCTCTCCGCCTCAAACAGCTCAAAAGCCGTGGCTAGCTCAATGGCCTGCAACACCTCCTCGGCACTGCCAATCGGCTGATCGAGGGATCGTTCCTCCAGCTCCACCAGCAACTGGCGCAGTTGGTTCAGGCCATCCCCAAGAGCAGACATACAGCAGGCTCCACAACGGCACTCGAACCCTCACCCTAGCAGACCCCTATCGTTCCGCAAAAGGAATCCCGCCAATTCTGCAGCAGCTACAGCTATTCTGATTAAGAGAGCGATTCAACTGCAATCGAGGCGATTGTCGAGTCAGCATAGACAATCAACAACACCCAAACAACACCGAGAGGAGATGCATGAGTATGGCCCCAGTGAACGTCCTGCCCAATACCCCCCAGCCTTTAGCCGATGAGGGTGGCACCACCTTGGACTATGGCAGCGCGGTTTACCGGCAGGCCTACTCTCGCATCAACGGCATTGTGATCGAAGGGGAACAAGAAGCCCACGACAACTACCTCAAGCTGGCCGAGATGTTGCCGGAAGGGGCAGAGGAGCTGCACAAGCTGGCCAAGATGGAATTGCGGCACATGAAAGGCTTTCAATCCTGCGGCAAAAACCTGCAGGTAGAGCCGGATAGGGAGTTTGCCCGCACTTTCTTCGCCCCTTTGCGCAACAATTTCCAAAAAGCGGCAGCAGCCGGAGACCTAGTTACCTGCTTGGTCATTCAGTCGCTGATCATCGAATGCTTTGCCATTGCCGCCTACAACATTTACATCCCCGTCGCCGATGAGTTTGCCCGCAAGATCACCGAGGGGGTGGTCAAGGATGAATATCTGCACCTCAATTTTGGAGAGCGCTGGCTAGGGGAGCATTTTGGCGAGGTCAAAGGGCAGATCGAAGCGGCCAACGCCCAGAACCTGCCCTTGGTCTGGCAGATGCTGCAGCAGGTGGACCAGGATGTAGAAGCCATCTATATGGATCGCGAGGCCATCGTCGAGGATTTTATGATTGCCTATGGAGAGGCGCTGGCCAACATCGGCTTCAGCACCCGCGAGGTGATGCGCCTCTCAGCCCAGGGTTTGCGGGCAGCATGACCCACCTCAGCATTCATCCTCTGCCGGCGGACTGCAGTTCTAGGCTGGCTACAGGCGGGTATGGACATGTTTTGATGGGATCCATCAGTTATCCAAGCGGGTAAACCTTTATGTTCGGCCTGATTGGGCACTTGACCAGCCTGGCCCATGCGAAGCGGGTGGCAGACAAGCTGGGTTATTCCGAATATGCGGAGAGCGACCTGGAGTTCTGGTGCATGGCTCCCCCTCAGGTGGTGGACGAGATCACGGTAACCAGCATCACCGGCCAAAAGATTTATGGGCAGTACGTCGAATCCTGTTTCTTGCCGGAGATGTTGGCGGGGGGACGGGTGAAGGCAGCTTGTCGGAAAGTGTTGAATGCCATGGCCCTAGCCCAGCGGCG
>NZ_JANSIO010000276.1:0-3719 GCF_047462195.1 Synechococcus sp. R3-13
TACCGAAAGCCTGCACTCTTTCGCTTTAGCGGCGCGGAGCACTCTGCGTCAGCATGAGTGCGGGTAGTTTACTGTTGTTTTGTAGGGGTTCTAATCCGCGTAGAGGAGCCGCTCCACCGCCGCCACGATATCTGCAGGTTGCACGATGGTGGCCGCCTCCAGCGTGCCGTTGTAGGGGGTGGGAATGTCCTGCGAAGCCAAACGCATCACCGGCGCATCCAGCTCATCGAACAGTTCTTCCATGATGCGAGCCGTCAGTTCCGCCCCAATGCCACCCGATTTCATGTCTTCCTCAACAATAATCACCCGATGGGTTTTGCGCACCGAAGCGGCAATGGTCTCCATATCCAGAGGCTTGAGGGAGATCAAGTCGATCACCTCGGGGTCGATCTCCTGCTGCACCAGAGTGTCCACGGCCTTGAG
The DNA here is from genome assembly GCF_047462195.1 of Synechococcus sp. R3-13. Taxonomy (NCBI): domain Bacteria; kingdom Bacillati; phylum Cyanobacteriota; class Cyanophyceae; order Synechococcales; family Synechococcaceae; genus Synechococcus; species Synechococcus sp. R3-13. The sequence continues at coordinate 424 of NZ_JANSIO010000276.1, forward strand.
CACGTGGTAGCGCATGCGGGAGTAGGTGAGCAGGGTAACATCGGAGCCAGATCGGACGATTTCGGCTTTGTCCAGAGGCAAAAGGTATTCTTCCTCCGGCAGATCTTCTTTCAAGTTGTACAAAAGGACATGCTCGAAAAAGAGAACTGGGTTGTCATCGCGGATGGCGGACTTGAGCAAGCCCTTGGCATTGTAAGGCGTTGAACAGGCTACGATCTTGAGCCCAGGCACCGCTTGAAAGTAAGCCTCTAGCCGCTGCGAGTGCTCTGCCCCCAACTGACGACCCACCCCGCCCGGCCCGCGGATGACCATCGGGATCTTGAAGTTGCCCCCAGAAGTGTAGCGAAGCATACCGGCATTGTTGGCAATTTGGTTGAAGGCCAGCAGCAGAAAGCCCATGTTCATCCCTTCCACCACCGGGCGCAAGCCGGTCATGGCTGCCCCGATGGCCAGGCCGGTAAAGCTGTTCTCGCAGATGGGGGTATCCAGCAGGCGCATCTCCCCATACTTGCGATACAGGTCTTTGGTGACTTTGTAGGAGCCGCCGTAATGGCCGACATCTTCTCCCAAAACAAATACGTTGGGATCCCGGGCCATTTCTTCGTCGAGGGCAGCACGCAAGGCGTTGTAAAGGAATGTCTCGGCCATAGAGGTTCAATATCGCTAAACCCTCATTAAACCATTTTGCCGGCATGGATCCCCTTGCAGCTGACTTGATAGGCTGAGCTCAGAATTCTTGCTCAAAGGGATGGCGACCTTCCCCACAGCTTTCCTCAGCACTCTCTTTCCCCTGGAACATGGGGATCGTCCGTCTTCTCAAGAAAAGACACCATGAGCATTCCACGGCCCAAACTGGCGCTGACCTTGGGGGATCCCGCGGGAATTGGGCCGGAAATTGTGCTCAAGGCGCTGGCGGATCCTGAGGTGCAGTCTTGCGCCCACATCACGGTTGTAGGGGATCGGCAGGTTCTAGAAGCCACCTATCGCCTGCTGAGGGATCGGTCGCCGGCTCCGTTGGCCCATCCGGCAGGGATCCCGATGCTGGAATGCAACACGGGCTTTCGGTTACAGCCTGGCTGTATTGGTCAAGGGGATGCCGACAGTGGTGGGGTCAGTTTTGTTTACCTGAAAACGGCAGTCGAACAGACGCTGCGGGGCGAGTTTCAGGGGATCGTGACAGCGCCCATCGCCAAGTATCTCTGGCATCGAGCCGGCCATCGGTTCCCTGGCCAAACGGAAGTTTTGGCCCAACTGAGTGGGTCTGAACGCTACGGGATGCTGTTTGTCGCCCGTTCCCCCCACAGCGGTTGGCAGATGCGGGTTTTGCTGGCCACCACCCATATTCCCCTCGGCCAAGTGCCCACCGTGCTGACTCCAGAGCGGGTGCGGACAAAGCTGAATGTGCTGGTGGGATCCCTGCGCCACACCTTTGGGATCCGGGATCCTGTGATTGCAGTAGCCGGCCTGAATCCCCATGCCGGCGAACAGGGGCAACTGGGATCGGAGGAAAAAGAATGGCTGACCGAGCTGCTGCGCACCTATGCCCACGCCCAAATTTGGGGGCCGCTTCCCCCCGACACCATGTGGCTGGCTCCCGCGCAAGCCTGGCATGGCCAGGGATCCCCAACTGTGGCAGATGCCTACTTGGCTCTCTATCATGATCAAGGTTTGATCCCGGTGAAGATGCTGGCTTTTGACCGGGCAGTCAACCTGACAATTGGGTTGCCTTTTGTTCGCACCTCTCCCGATCATGGCACCGCCTTCGACATTGCCGGCCAAGGGGTGGCCCGGTGCGAGAGCCTCAAGCAGGCGATCCTGCTGGCGGCAGAACTGCTGGGCAAAAACCCCCAATCCCCTGAGGGAAATGCCGTCTGTACCCGACAATCTGAGGCCGTTTCTCGTTTCCAGGGGGTGGCTTGATGGAAGTTGCCGGTGCTACCTCAACCGGAATGCTTTACCGTCGCTTTGGGCGCACCCAACAGCTGGTCTCGGTTTTTTCTCTGGGCAGCATGCGCTTGGTCAATGTGCCCAGGGATCAAGCTCAGGCAACCGTTGAGGCAGCCCTAGCCGCAGGGATCAACCACATCGAAACGGCTCAGGCTTATGGCCATGCCGAGGTGCTCTTGGGCGAGATTTTGCAAACCCTGCCCTTTTCACGCCATCAGTTGATTCTGACCAGCAAACTCACTCCCACAGATGGGTTGCGAGAGCGGCTTCAGGGATCCCTGCGCCGTCTGCGGGTGGATTACTTGGATCAATTTGCCTTTCATGGCATCAACCTGCCGGAACACCTGGAGTGGGTGCTGCAGAAAGGGCTGCCGATTCTCCAGCAGCTCCAGCAGGAAGGCTGGGTGCGCCACATTGGTTTTTCCACCCATGGATCCCTGGAGTTAATTTTGCAGGCCATCCAGACAGGATGCTTTGACTTTGTTAATTTGCACTATCACTTTTTCCAACAGCGCAATGCACCGGCCCTAGAAGCGGCTGCCCAGCGAGATATGGGCGTGTTCATCATTTCTCCTGCCGATAAAGGGGGAATGCTCTATCGCCCGCCCCAACACCTGCAGGAGTGCTGTGCACCTTTCAGCCCCTTGGAGTTTGCCTATCGTTTTTTGCTGGCGGATCCCCGTGTTCACACCCTCAGCCTGGGCATCACTCATCCTGAGGAGCTACAGGTGGCCTTGTCGGCCTTACGGGATCCCGACCGGTGGTGGGTAAATGGCCCTCAGGTGCAAGAACGGTTGCGCCAAACCGAGCAGGAACGCTTGGGATCCAGCCGCTGCGCCCAGTGCTACGCCTGCCTGCCCTGCCCAGAAGGGATCCACATTCCCGAAGTGCTGCGGTTGCGCAACTTGGCCATTGCCCACGAGATGACGGAGTTTGCCCAGTACCGCTACAACATGTTCGGCCAAGCTGGGCATTGGTTTCCGGGGTCACCTGCCGACCGCTGTACCGAATGCGGTGACTGCTTGCCCCGCTGCCCAGAGCATCTGCGGATCCCGGAGTTGCTGTCCGAAGCCCACCAGTTGCTGCATCGGTCTCCGATCCGGCGGCTCTGGGAATAACCATTCCACCTATCCTATTTGGCTGAGCTTAACTCCACTTATAATCGGATGGAGTTTATCGATTGCATCACAAGGCGAGGCATCGGAGTGAATAGTCAGAGCCAAGACCGCTTAGACCGGGTGGAACAACTGCTGGCTTGGACGGCTGAACAGACTGCTGCCAACAGCCGAGAAATCCGGGAGCTCTGCCAATCCATCCAGGAGCTGCGTCAGTCCATCCAAGAAAGCCGC
>NZ_JANSIO010000277.1:0-6145 GCF_047462195.1 Synechococcus sp. R3-13
CACAGAAACGAAAAAATACTCCCCCGGCGCCAGTTGCAAAAAGGTAACCCCCTGCGCGGGCACCTCCAGCAGGGCGACAATGCGGTTCACCGCGGCAAAGCAAGCGATGATGCAGATCACCACCGCGATCACGCTGGCCAACAGGCGGCTGCGCAGCTCTTCCAAGTGCTCCATCAAGGTCATCTCGACCTCGTAGGGAAACTCCGGATCCCGCACCCGACCAGACTCAGGGGCCGCCGCGGCTTGCTCCGGGGATTCGGTCTCAGAGGCAAGGGTCATGGGCCAAGGTGTAACGAGACGTTCCCCGCTATCTTAGCGCTGCCCCCTCTCCAGGGAAAAGCACTTGTCGAGCCGCTATAGGGGGATGTAGCCCTGGCCTGTTAAGGGGATCCCGGGGCCTGAGCAGAGGGGACGGGGAAGGGGAGTGGCTGCAATTTCTAGCGCTTGCCCAAGCCCAGCGCCTTTTCCACCTGCTGGGCGGCATAGGCCATGGCAAAACAGCAGATGAAGTAGATTAGGCCGATAAAAAACAGCACTTCCCGCTGGGTGCCCAGCCAGTTGGGGTTGGTGAACACCACGCGCCCCGCCTGCAGCAGGTCGATGAGGCCGACAATGAACACCAGCGACGTGTCTTTGAAGAGAGTGAGGAACTCGTTCACCAGCGCCGGAACGGCTGCCCGCAACGCCTGGGGCAAAATCACCAGAGCGGTCACTTGAAAGGGGTTCAAGCCCAGCGCCCGTGCCGCCTCCAGCTGGCCCAGCGGGATCGACTGCAGGCCGCCCCGCACGTCCTCGGCCACGTACACGGCTGTAAACAAGATGAAGGCCACCTCCGCCCTGATGATCAGGTTGACGCTGATCCCCCCCAGAAAGAAGGGCACCAACAGCCAGGCGGCAAACAGAATGGTGGTCAGAGGCACCCCCCGCACCAGCTCGATCACCAGCGTGCAGAAGATCCGGATTACCGGCAACGCCCGATTGGCCCGGCCCAACGCCAGCAACACCCCAATGGGGAAGCCGATGATCATGGCGGCTGCCGCCAAGATCAAGGTCAGCAGCAGTCCAGACAGTTGCTCAGCCCGCACTGCCGGCCAAGGGGGGCCCAGGTCGCCCAGCAGCAGCTGCAGACAGAGGGGCAAGATCAAGGCCCAAACCCAGATGGAAGCCAGCCGCCAGGATTCCCGTCCGCGACTGAGGGCAATAGCGGCAAAAGTCGCTCCAGAGCAAACCGCCAGCCACCCCTGCGACTGGGTTCCCAAAGGCAGGAAAGCGGCCAAGCCCATAGCAGCTCCCAAGAGAATGAGGTAGTGCAGCAGCACACCGCCCCAAGCCCCCCCCGCTACCCCCAAGGTGGCCAGCACAATTCCCAACACCGCCCACACCCGCCACAGTTGGCTGCTGGGGTAGGTGCCGCTGGCAAAGATTTTCAGGTTGGCCGGGATCACTTCCCAGCGGGCTTGGGTGAACGCCCAGTTCCAGAACAGGGAAATTGCCCAGGCCAACACCAAGGCAGAGACCAAGGTGAGCAAGGTGCTCAGCCAGGAGTCGAACAGGTTGCGGCGCACCCAAGCCAGAGGACTTTGTTTCTCCCTGGGGGGGAGTACCTTTTCTTCTACAAGGGGAGAGGAGAGACTGCTGGGCATGGGTTAGCGCTCCACCAATTTGACGCGGGCATTGAGCCAGTTCATGCCGTAGGAAACCACCAGGTTAAAGGTCAGGTAGGTGGCCATGAGGATGGCGAACATCTCCACCGAACGTCCCGACTGGTTGATGATGGTGCTGCTGATGTTGAACAGATCGGAGAAGCCAACGGCAATGGCCAAGCTGGAGTTTTTAATCAAGGTGAGATACTGAGTGTTCAAGGAGGGGATCATGATCCGCAGGGCCTGGGGCACAATCACCAAGCGAAAGGTTTGCAGCTCCGACAGGCCGATGGCCCGGGCTGCCTCCCACTGCCCCCGCGGCACCGCCAAAAAGGATCCCCGCACCACTTCGGCGATATAGCAGCCGGTGTAGGTCACCAAGCCCAGCATCATGGCGGTAAACTCCGCCGAAAGCTGGATCCCACCCCGGAAGTTAAAGCGCTCCAGTACCGGGACATCCAGCCGCACCGGCGGCTCCGGGAAGAGCACCCAGCAGGCCACCGCCAGCAGCGCTACCCCCGCAGCCACCCACAGGTTCCGCTGCCGGGATCCCAGCTCGGGTCGGCAGACTAGGAGCAGCTTGCGGATCCCCCACCCAGCCGCGATTACAATGGCCAGCGCGGGAACCAGCCAGCCGCTGGGATCCAACCCGGGCAGCTTCACTCCCCGCTGGTTGATAAAGACAAGCCCGCCGATGGAGAGACTGTTGCGCACCCCCGGCAGGGTGAGGATCACCCCCTGGTACCAGAAGATCACGATCAGCAGCACCGGGACATTGCGAAAGATCTCGGTGATGACGGTAGCCAATTGGCGGGCCAGCCAGTTGCTGGAGAGGCGGGCGATCCCCAAGACAAAGCCCATCGCCGTCGCCAACACAATGCTGACCGCGGACAGCCAGAGGGTGTTCACCGCCCCCACCACCAGCGCCTTCAGGTAGCTCTCGGAGGGGTCGTAGGGGATCAGCCCCTCGGTGATCCCAAAGTTGGCGGAGTTGCCCAGAAAGCGAAAGCCCAAACTGATGCCCAGGCGGCGCAGGCTGGCGAGGAGGTTCTGAGCAAGGATCCCGAACACCAGCAGCACGGCCACGACAAAGGCCACCTGCAGCAGAACTTTTAGGATGCGCTCATTCCGCCACCAGGGGGGGCGAAGGTGGGGCTGGTCAGACAGTGCAGTCATGGGGCGCAAGCAACAATCCAAAGCGTAACAGGGGACAAGGGATCCCTGGCTGGTACTGACCAACCGGGATCCCTGTCCCAGGGGGGGCGACAGCTCCCGGATTGCCGATCAGCGGAAAGGCGGCGCGTACTGGATCCCGCCCTTGGTGTAGGGCTGGTTCAAGCCCCGCGGCACGCCCAAGGGGGTCAGGTGGCGGTCGAAGATCTCGCCGTAGTTGCCCACCGCCTTGATGACATTGACCACCCAATCCGGCTTCAGGCCCAGCAGCTCTCCCAGGTTGCCCTCCTGGCCCAAGAAACGACGGATATCGGGATCCTCCGACTTGAGAAACTCCTCCACATTGGCGCTGGTGATCCCTTTCTCTTCCGCATAGAAGAGGGCGTAGACCGTCCAGTTCATAATGTCGGAGAAACTCTCATCTCCGTGGGGAACCAGCGGCCCCAAGGGCTCTTTGGAGATCACCTCCGGCAAGATCACGTGGTCGTCGGGAGAAGCCAAGCTGGCCCGGCGGGAGATGAGGGCGCTTTGGTCGCTGGTGATGGCATCGCAACGGCCCTCTTCGTAGGCGTTGAAAGAGGAATCATCGCCGTCGAAGGTTACTGGCGTAAAGGCAATGCCACGGGCGCGGAAGGTATCCGCCAAGTTCAGCTCGGTGGTGGTGCCGGCAATCACACAGATGGTGGCCCCCTTCAGATCTTCCAATTTCTCCACCCCCAGCGACTTCTTCACCATAAATCCTTGGCCATCGTAGTAGACGGTGGGGCCGAAGGTGACCGCCCACTCCCGATCCCGGGTGAGGGTCCAGGTGGTGTTGCGGCTAATCATATCGACCTCGCCCGACTGAATCGCAGACTGGCGATTGGCCGCCGTCAGGTAGACGTATCGAACCTTGTCCGGATCTCCAAAGAGAGCGGCAGCTACTGCCCGGCAGATGTCGATATCAAAACCCACATACTTGCCTTGGTCATCCAGGTTGCCGAATCCGGGCAGTTGGTTGTTTACCCCACAGATCAACTCGCCCCGAGCCTTGATGCGGTCGGTGAGCGGCCCCAGCTGCGCCCAAGCGGGAAGGGACTGCAGGCCCATAGACAACGCCAGTGCCCCGGCCAAGGGAGCCAATCCGTTCAAATGCTTTATCCAGTTCATAAAATTACCCCATGTCAATCCTCAAGATCTTCGTCGTCAACAGTCGTTCATACACGGCACTTCAACCGAGATACCGTGCCATTGGGTTACACTCCTGCCACACCCCACACCCCATAGAATGGTTTGCCATAGGCGCCTACGATTTTCTCAAAGCCTTACATGTCAGGGCGTATGGAAATGTTGCAGAGGCTACAGTTGTGGCTCGGCCAGTTCTGCCATGGTACCCATGCCTGCTTTGGTGAAACTTAGGGAGTCACCCACCCATGCAAGGATCCCCGCACATAAGGTCTTCACTCTCTCCGCAAAGTGCAGCCAGCGCTGACATTATCCAATGCGAAGATGTTCACAAGTGGTACGGCGAGTTCCACGTCCTCAAGGGCATTACCACCCGCATCCGCCGCGGAGAGGTGGTGGTGATCTGTGGGCCTTCAGGTTCGGGCAAGTCCACGTTTATTCGCACGTTGAACCGCTTAGAAGAACACCAGAGAGGGCGCATTGTGGTAGATGGCATTGAGCTGACCAGCGACCTGCGCAACATCGATGCCATTCGCCGCGAAGTGGGCATGGTTTTTCAACAGTTCAACCTGTTCCCCCATCTCACGGTTTTGCAAAATGTAACCCTTGGCCCAATCCACGTGAAAAAGATGAAAAAAAGCGAGGCGATAGAGCGGGCCATGGAACTGCTGAGCCGGGTGGGGATCGCCGAGCAAGCGGAAAAATACCCGGGGCAGCTTTCGGGGGGGCAGCAGCAGCGGGTGGCAATTGCCCGCGCCTTGGCCATGAATCCGGCGGTGATGCTCTTCGATGAGCCCACCTCGGCCTTGGATCCAGAGATGATCAAGGAGGTGCTGGACGTGATGCGGGAGTTGGCCCGCTCGGGGATGACCATGGTGTGTGTAACCCACGAGATGGGCTTTGCCCGCGAGGTGGCGGATCGGATTATCTTCTTCGACCGCGGCAAGATCGTGGAGGAAAACACCCCCCAAGAGTTTTTCAGCAATCCGAAAGAAGAGCGCTCCCGCCTGTTTTTATCCCAGATCCTTTCCCACTAGCGAGTCCTTCAGAAGGGGGTGAGGCGTGCCAGAAAAGCCCCCTCCGGCTCTTGATAGACAATCTGCCCCTGCCAGCCGTTGGCGTGGGCACACTGCAGCAGGGTTTCCGGATCTACAAATAGCCAGGGAAAGGGATCCCCCCGCTGGCCGTTGTACTCGGCTACAAAGTTCACTACCTTGGCTTTTGCCTCGCTCCCTTCCTGCCAATCTTCTGAGCCACCTGCTTCGAGGTGGGCAGGAGCGGCCAGCTTGCCAGAGGGATCTTCCAAGTTTTCTAAACACCCTCCCTCTTCTGCCGGCAGATTCCGCAGATCTGCGAGGTCGCTGGCATCGCTCAAATCGGTGGAATCCAGGAGCAACTGGCCAGTGGGCTGAACCCAGTGGCGAGCCAGGCGCAAAAAACGCTCCAAGCCCGACAGCGATCCCGCCAAGCCGACGCCGTTCATCAGCAGGAGTAGGGTATCGAAGGGCTCTCCTGGCCCCGGCCAGTGGAAAAGATCGGCGGCAATGCGGCAACGCACCCCCCGCTCTGCCATGATCTGCAACGCCACAGGGGAGCGATCCAAAGCGGCCACGGCCAATCCTTCCTCCTGCAGCAGCAGGCTGTGGCGGCCCGTGCCGGCGCCGATGTCCAGCACCCGACCGCGGCATAGATCCAAAGCCATGGCCTCCACCTCCGGCAGCTCCTGGGTGAAGAACACCTCTGGGGAGACCACCTGGGGCTCTTCCGCCAACGGGATCCCCTCCAGGCCGTAGGCATGCAAGAGCAGGGATCCCTTGGCCTGGCCTCGGTGCCAGTCCCATAGGGCTTGCTCTAAGGGATCCTGAAGTGGGTAATTCTCGACAGCCTTTATCATGGAAGGGGAAAGCTAAACCATTGACCCGATGGCCATCGTCGCCTTTCTTTACGGTGCCGCTATCGTCCTTTTGCTGATTGCAGCAGTGGTTTGGGCAACATCTCGGCAGTTCAATGTGGAGACCGAGACGCAGATCGGCACCTCGCCAGAAGAGCCCTCCGAGACCTCATCCGTTCCCATTTCCATTGTGGAGCAGCTAGAGCGCCAATACCGCAACAGCCCTTCCTACCGTCCCGATCCGTGACATACTCCCGCACTCATGCTGATGCAT
>NZ_JANSIO010000277.1:6155-11826 GCF_047462195.1 Synechococcus sp. R3-13
TCGGAGATCCTTAGAGATCCTTGGAAAGATGACTTTTGAGGATTCCTGAGGATACAAGCAGTGTCTTTGCTGGCCAAAAGCTAGCGTTTTCTCTCTCTATATATGGTTGCCAAGTCTCCACCACCCATTGTCTACATTGCCTTGGGGCTATTGCTCCTCTGGGGCGGTCATCGTGCTTGGCGGGCGGGCTATGTTCGCTGGCCGCAAGGGATCCCTCTGCCTCAGGTGTCGCTGCCAGGGTTGGGGGGTGGAGCACAAGATCTGCTCCTGACCAGCGGCGAGCGCACCTTGTTTGCCGATAGCAGTCCCGCTGCCGTTGCCGCTGCAGAGCTGTTGCGCCAAGGTAACCTCAGCGCAGCCATCCCGGTGTTGGAGATGGGGCTGCAAAGCAACCGCAACGACCCGGAAGCTCGCATTTTCTTGAACAATGCCCGTGCCCAGCAGCAGGGCAGTCCCTTGAGCCTGGCGGTGGTGGTGCCCATCTCCAGCAACCCCAACCGCGCCAAAGAGACCCTGCGCGGGGTGGCGCAAGCTCAGGAGGAGCTTTTCCAACAGGGGGGAATCGGAGGACGGCTGCTGCGGGTAGTGATTGCCGACGATGGCGATAACCCTGAGCGAGCAGCAGCGGTGGCCAAAGCCCTGGTGGCGCAGCCTGAGATCTTGGGGGTGATTGGCCATAACACCAGCGATGCCACCCTGGCTGCAGCCGAGGTTTATCAGCCTGCCGGCTTGGCGATGATCTCCTCCACCTCCACCAGCACTCGCATCAGCATGCTGGGGGATGCCATTTTTCGCACCGTGCCCTCCGATCAAGTGGCCGGCACGCAACTGGCCCGTTATGCTCTCAACACGTTGCGGTTGCAAAGGGTGGCCATCTTCTACAACCCCAACAGCGCCTACAGCTCCAGCTTGCGCGATGCCTTTGCCTCCACCCTGACCAGCGAAGGGGGCATCGTGCTGGCGGAGTTCGACTTATCGGCGTCGGACTTCAACCCCCAGGCCAGCCTGCAAAGGGCCGTCGGCCAAGGAGCCCAGGTAGCTTTTTTAGCTCCCACGGCTTCCGTAGCCGAAAAAGCGCTGGCCGTAGCCCGCGAGAACGCTGTAGCTGGTAAGCCCCTTGCTCTTCTGGGCGGCGATGTGCTCTTCAGCCTCACCACATTGCAAGAAGGGGGAGCAGCGGTAGAGGGCTTGGTGGTGGCGGTACCCTGGCATCCCCAGGTGCCGCGCAACCGCGAGTTTGCCCAGAAGGCAGCCCAGCTCTGGGGAGGGCAGGTGAGCTGGCGCACCGCTCTGGCTTATGATGCCACCCGGGTTTTCTTGCAAGCTTTCAGCCAAGGAGCCACCAGCCGCAACGCTGTGCTGGCCCGTTTGCAGGATCCCAACTTCCTCCTCCAGGACGGCGCTTCCGGAGAAGTGCGCTTCTTGCCCTCCGGCGACCGCAATGCTCCCCATGTGCTGGTGCGGGTTGAGCCCGGCAACCGCTCCGGTACCGGCTACGATTTTGTGCCTCTCCCCTAGGGATCCCGGCAGACGCTACAGTGGGGGATGCTCTCAATCTCCTCAGAATCGAATGGATCCCATGCCCACTCGGATCACAGCCTGCTTTCAGGCGCTGCGCAGCCGTGGTGAAAAAGCCCTCATCCCCTACCTCACCGCTGGGGATCCCAACTTGGAAACCACCTTTGAGGCTTTGCAGGTTCTGGATCAGAGCGGCGCCGATCTTATCGAGCTGGGGGTACCCTACTCGGATCCCTTGGCGGATGGGCCGGTGATCCAAGCAGCAGCCACCCGCGCCCTCAGTCGGGGAGTCACTTTGGGCGCCATTCTACAAGGCTTGCGCTGTCTCTCGCTGCAGGCCCCCCTGATCCTGTTCACCTACTACAACCCCATCCACCAGCTCGGCATCCCCAACTTTCTGCATCAACTGCGGCAGGCCGGCTGTGCCGGCTTGGTCGTCCCCGATCTGCCTCTGGAAGAGGCGGGATCCCTGCGACAAGCAGCCCAGGCCGAAGGGATCGACCTCATCCTGCTGGTGGCACCTACCAGCCCCCCGGAGCGCATGCGCCGCATTGCCCAGCAGTCCAGTGGCTTTGTCTACTTGGTCAGCACCACCGGCGTTACCGGCGAACGGGCCACCCTGGAAAAGCGGATCCCGGCTTTGCTGCAGCAACTGCGCCAACAAACCCCCCTGCCGATTGGGGTGGGCTTCGGCATCTCCACTCCCGACCAGGCCCGCCAGATCGCTCTCTGGGGAGCAGATGCGGCGATTGTGGGCAGCGCATTTGTGCAACGGCTGGCCAAAGCCCCCACGCCTGAAGAAGGACTGCAACAAATAGCTCACTTTTGTCGAGCCCTCAAAGCGGCCCTGCAAGAGGTGACCACTCCAGAGTGTTAACTTCTGTTCAGGAAGGTGCCCACTCAGACTGCTTCCATCTCAAAACAAATGTTTACATTTTGTGAGCCAGCCCGCAGACCCATTTCCCCCCTGCTGCGCCCCATAGTCCAGGGATCCCAGGCTAAGCAGACATTTTGGTATCGATGGGTTTGTAAATCTTCACAAAACACTCATCCATCCCGCGATATAAAATTAGGCTGGATGCTCGGCTGTCTGAAAGTCGCAGAGGTTCTTGACCTATCTAAAAATTTAGGGGTTCGGTGGGGGGTCTGCTGCCACGGAATCCTTGATTTTTGGGGGTCAAAGAGGATCCCGCAAAAAAGCTTGGGATTCGGCTTTTGGGAGGTTCAGCCAGTCGCTCACCACTTTTTGGAAAGACCAGAAGGAGATCCATCATGCAAGATGCTTTTACCCGGGTGATCGCTCAGGCAGATGCACGCGGTGCCTTTTTAAGTGACCAAGACTTTGACCGTTTGGCGGCTTTGGTGGCAGAGGGCAACAAGCGCCTAGATGCTGTCAACCGCATGACCAGCAATGCCGCCCAAATCGTAACCAATGCAGCTCGCTCTTTGTTTGCTCAAGAGCCAGATCTGATCGCTCCCGGCGGCAATGCCTACACCAACCGCCGCATGGCTGCCTGCCTACGGGACATGGAGATCATCCTGCGCTACATCACCTATGCCACCTTGGCCGGGGATAGCTCTGTGCTGGAAGATCGCTGCCTGAACGGCCTGCGGGAAACCTACATTGCTCTGGGGGTGCCCACCACTTCTGTGGCCAATGCCATTGCTGCTATGAAGAAGGAAGCGCTGGCCAAGATCATGGATCCGAAGGGCATCACTCCTGGGGACTGCTCGGCGCTGCAAAGCGAAGTGGCCAGCTACTTCGATAAGGCGGCTGCCGCCATCGTTTGAGCTTTGGGTCGAAGCCAGCTTGGTCGTTCCTTTCAGAATTGAGATCCGTTAGATCCCTCATTTCTGATAGGCAGGTGGAAATCCAGTCCGCCTTTCCTACAGAATGTTCGTTAACAACACAATCGATGAATTTAGGAGCTGCAAGGTGAAAACTGTCATCACTGAAGCGATTGCTTCCGCTGACAATCAAGGGCGTTTTCTGAATGCCAGCGAACTGCAGGCCGTGAATGGTCGTTACCAGCGTGCTGCTGCTTCTCTGGAAGCGGCCCGTGTCCTAACCAACAACCAGCAAACTCTGGTGCGGGAAGCGGTGCAGGAAGTGTTCAAGAGGTTCCCTTACCTGACTCAGCCGGGTGAAATGGGCCACGGCGATGTGTTTCAAGCCAAGTGTGCCCGCGACATCGGCTACTACCTCCGCTTCATCACCTATTCCCTGGTTGCAGGTGGCACCGGCCCCCTCGATGAATACCTGGTGGCCGGACTGCGGGAAGTGAACCGCTCCTTTAACCTCTCTCCCAGCTGGTACATCGTGGCTCTGCAGTACATGAAGAGCCGCGCTCTGGGCATGCTGAGCGGTCAAGCGGCCAACGAAGCTGCTATCTACTTCGATTACGCCATCAACGCCCTCAGCTAGGGGATCCCAGGGCAGAGATCCCTGCTTGTTGGGAGTGGACGATCTCTTTCTTTGTCTTCCAATTGTGTGTCTCTCCAGAGCAGGCGACGGCTCCAAAGAGGTCTATTCCACCTGTTTCCAGGTTGGTTTGGCGCCTTGGCTTCTCTTAAGCCGGTTGGGTTGGTCGCCTGCTCTCCAGTCTGGGGTAGTTAGCCTTTGGATTGTAGGCATTGCCCAACGGCAGCGTGCTGGTTCGCGAGAATAGCCGGTACGGCTTGTTCGCTGGTCAGTTTGCCTGTCTTCCAAACGAAGTCTCATAGATACCTGGGGAAAGCGATGTTTGGTCAAAGCACCACCAGCCCTGAAGCCCTGACAGAAGCCGGCAGCCGGGTTTACCGAGTTGAGTACACCGGTCTGCTCAACCCGCCCGATGCTCTGGCCACCTCTGCCAAAGTTCGCCGCAGCACCCTGAGCACCACCGTTCCCTACAGTCGGTTGTCTGCCGAGATGCAGCGCATTCTGCGGATGGGTGGCAAAATCGTGCAGGTCACTGCCTTGTCGGGAGCCAATGCCTCTCCCGCTCAGGGCAACGGCGCTGCTGAGTGAGGGAGGCCCGACGGCCGACTGAAGTTACCGGCAAGGTTGCCCAGGTGTCATGAACAGCTCTGCAACGGTTCGTATGGCATCCAACACGGCGGTGCTGCCGCAGCAGCTCACTTGGGAGCAGGCGATAGCCCGGCTGCAGGGGGATGACTTGCAAGATCGGTACTATGCTGCCTGGTACCTGGGCACAGTTCGGGATCCAAGGGGGGTAGAGCCGCTGCTTTTGGCGTTGCAGGATGAGCGGGATCGCACTGCCTTAGGGGGCTATCCTCTGCGCCGCAATGCCGCTAAGGCCCTGGGGCAAATCGGGGATGCGCGGGCCGTGCCCGGTTTGATCGAGGCGCTCACTTGTACCGACTTTCATGTGCGGGAAGAGGCTGCCTATGCCTTGGCTCAATTGGGGGACAAGCGAGCGGTGGATCCCTTGCTGGCACTGTTGCAGTCCCGCGAGCAGGAGCAGCCCTGGGAAGCCCTTATCGAGGCCTTGGGTCAGCTTCAGGCCACCGAGGCTGAGGCAGCGATCCGGCCCTTTTTGAACCATCCCTCTGAGCGGGTGCGTTCGGCAGCGGCTTGGGTGCTCTACCGCTTTACGCAAGCCGAGGAGCTGACCCAAATCCTAGTGGCGCTCCTGGCCCACTCCAACTCCAGCTTGCGACAGGCCGCTTTGTTCGACCTGGCCGAATCGGGATGGGTGGCGGGGGCACCGCTGTTGGCAACAGCCGACGTAGCGCTCAACCTGCGCATCAATGCTCTGAAGCGGCTGTTCGATGTGGCGCTTCAGTTGGGGCGGGTACCGCCGGCTCAGGTGGCGGCAGCGATCCTTCCGCAACTGGAGAGGCTCTTTTAGGATTTTGGGGCGCTCAGTGCCTTTGATTTAGATCATTTCAGATGCTTCAACTGTACCTTTGACTATTCGTTGCCTATGTCCTCCGCCTCGGCTGCTCAAGCGCTTCCCACTGCTGTGGCTCAACTGGCGGCAGAGTTGGAGCAGGCCACGTCGCCTGAGGACTTGCTGCGGGTGGTGAGGGCGCTGGGGGCTCTGGGCCAAGTGGAAGGGATCCCCATCTTAATTCGCGCCTTTGGGTTCAATCGCCCTGCAGTGGGGGAAGCCGCCCTGGAGGAAGTGCTGCGCTTTGGGGAGGCGGC
>NZ_JANSIO010000278.1:0-6572 GCF_047462195.1 Synechococcus sp. R3-13
GGGGGCCTATTTTTTGGGCTTTACCCTGGCTGGGATCGGGGTGATCGGGGTGGCCAAGGGGGTGACCACGCTGGCAGTGGCTCTGCCTTTCTTTATCTTGGCGGTGCCGATCCTGGATATGTCCACCGTAATCCTCAAGCGGCTGGCCAGGGGGAAGTCGCCTTTCCATCCCGACAAAGGCCACTTGCACCACCGCTTGCTCAAAGCCGGCCTATCCCAGCGGCATTCAGTGCTGCTGATCTATGCCATGACCCTTTGGGGGGGATCCCTGGCCTTGGCTTTGGCGGGCTTGCCGGCAGGAGGCACCTACCTGGGCGGGGCCTCGCTGGTGCTGGGGGGGGTGGCCTGGGGGGCTTGGCAACGGCATCGCCAACGGCAACGAGCTTTGCCCTCGGAGGACAGGCCCGAACAGGAATATGTTGCTCCGCAATGCTGTTGCGACCAGGAATGTAAAGAAGATTGAGCTGGGCTTGTTCTCCATCGCTCGCCTGCCTAGACTGGAGGCGCTCTATATTTGTTGTTTTTTGTTTTGTTGTTTTTTGTTTAGCTCTGTGTTGCCCCATGCGCCCCACACCTGAGTTGGCAGCTCTCCTGCGCCGCACCGCGGATCGTATCCAATCCCAACACTGGGGCTTCTGGGACTGGGAGTACTGCTGGCGGGACAGCACCCGCTGCAATTGCGGCCTGCTGGTGCGAGAAGCCCTGGGCTGGGATCGGCAGCAACTCAGCCTGCGCATTCACCGCGGCACCTGGCGCTCCATTGCCCAAACCGCCTACCGAACTGTTGCCCTGGCCTTGAGGGATCCCTGGCAACCGGAAGGGCGCTGCGAGTCCACGGGCCTACGGCTGGGGTACGTGTTTGAGAAAATGGCAGAGCTGGGGTTTGACCAACCGGAAGACTTTGCCGCCCTGGAAGAGCTGAGCCACCCCGTCATCCTGGCCCGCCTGGCAGAAAAAGGTGTGGAGCCAGCACAGCGCGACCGGGCGATCCATGTGGCGCTTTACATGCGGGAACTGGCGGACTGGATTGACGAACAACTGCAGGCGCAGGCTCAGATCAGCCGCTTGAGCCAACCTTTGCCCAAAACACCAGGGATCCTCGTCCAACAGTCGGTGCACCTTACTTGAGGAACTCAGTTGCCTTCCTCTACCATCACCACATGGGCAGGGATCCCAGGGGGAAGAGCCTTGCAGCCGGACAAAAAGGCCAGCTCGATTAAGAAGGCAAATCCCCCCACCTCAGCGCCGCTCTGGGCCACCAATTGGGCGGTGGCAGCGGCTGTACCCCCGGTGGCAATGACATCATCCACGATCAACACCCGCTCTCCAGGCCGCAGGGCGTGGGCGTGCAGTTGGAGCTGGTCTTGGCCGTATTCCAGGCTGTAAGTCTGGCTGAGCACCGGCGGCGGCAGTTTGCCTGGCTTGCGAACCGGGACAAATCCCAAGCCCAGGTGTTGTGCCAAAGCAGCCCCCAAAATGAACCCCCGCGACTCGATGCCGACCACATAATCTAGGGATCCCATGCCGGTGGTGCCGGCAGCCAACTGTTCAATAGCCGCCCGGAAGCCTGCCGGATCCTGTAGCAGGGGGGTCATATCCCGAAAGAGGATGCCGGGTCTGGGAAAATCGGGCACCAAGCGAATGAGGGCTCGCAGATCCATCCTGTTTTCCTCGCTGGCCAGTGGCTTGCTGTTCGCGCTATTCGGACGGAGTCCTCAAAGGGCACTCCAAGCAACCCATCATACTCGGTTAGCTTGTGGGCAGATGGGATCCCTTTTGGTCAGTCTGGCAACGGGGAAGATTTTCTATAATTGGCAAGGCTGGGGGCCGCGGCTCACCTAGTCGCCCATCTGTAAAATCGGAGATCTCTCATGCGCTACTACATGGCCATCGACTCCAATCCCCTGGCAAGTTTGCCGCTGGCTCTGTTTGGGGTGAGCAGCGAGTCGGCCTATGTCGATCTGCTGCAAGACAAGCTCATTGTGCGGGCGGGCAGCCTGTTCAACGAGACGTTCTCCCTGAGCGAGTTGGGACAAGGGGAGCGCTTCCCCTGGCCTTGGTACTACGGACTGGGCGTGCGCACCGATTTTCAGGGGATCGTTGGCCCGGTCACCAGCACCCAAGGGGTAATTGCCATTCCACTGCTGCAGGAAAAGCCTCTTTTTATTCCGTTGCTGGGGCCGGTGGGGCTGCAAGTGCCCTGCAAAAAGCTGGTCTTCAGCCTCAAAGATCCAGATACCTTCCTGGCCAACTTCAACCAGGGTCGCCCAGAGGTCAACGCCGGCCCGAAGAATGTGGTGATTGATTGACGCTCCTCTCGCTAACGCAAGGCAAGTAGCAGGAGATTCCCCCTTCACCGAGTCTTGACCCGATGCCGTGAAGACATCACGCGAAGCACTGCGACGGATCTGGGTAGAACCGCAGGGATCCCTACAGGTTGCCAACGCAGCTCAGGGTGTGGAGAAGACCCAGGGTACCAGCTCCCACCGTCGTCGATGGACAGGATCCCCAAAATGCGCGACGGTGAGTTTATTCTGGTCGTTACGCTGGACGCCAAAGGGATCCCTGATGAGTTCAACCCCGCTGCAGCGCACCCCCTTGTTCCCCCTTCATCAAGCTTTGGGGGCGCGATTTGTCCCTTTTGCCGGCTGGGAAATGCCGGTGCAGTATCGGGGAGTGATAGCAGAACATCGGGCAGTGCGGGAGAGGGTGGGGATATTCGACATTTCCCACATGGGCAAGTTCACCCTCTGGGGGACGGATCTGGGATCCCACCTCAGCCGTCTGGTTCCCAGCGATCTGAGCGCCGTTCCTGTGGGATCCGGTCGCTACACCGTCCTGCTCAATCCACTGGGGGGCATTTTGGATGATGTCATCTTCTACCGGCATCCACCGGAGGGTGAGCTGGAGCACTGGAGCGTGATCGTCAATGCAGCTACCCGGCAGAAGGATTGGGATTGGCTCAACCACCACTTCCAAGGGATCCCCGGAGTTAACCTGCAGGATCACTCCGATGCTCAGGTTCTGTTGGCGGTGCAGGGGCCGGCAGCCGAGGAGGTTCTCCAGCCCTTTTTAGAGGGATCCCTGAAGGCTTTGCGCCGGTTTCAGCACGGTCGGTTTGCCACAGCAGCGGGAACCTCGGGAGAGACTATCTTTGTGGCCCGCACCGGCTACACCGGAGAAGATGGCTTTGAAGTTATGCTCAGCCCCGAAGATGGCATCCGCCTTTGGGAGCAACTGATTCAGGCCGGCGTGCAACCCTGTGGGCTGGGCTGCCGCGATACCCTACGTCTGGAGGCCGCGCTCCATCTCTACGGGCAGGACATGGACGAGAGCACCACTCCCTTGGAAGCCGGCTTGGGCTGGTTGGTGAACAACCCAGGGGACTACATCGGCAAGCCCGCCATCGAAAGCCAACGGCAGCAAGGGATCCCTCGCCACCTGGTGGGGTTTCGCATGCTGCATCCGGCCATCCCCCGCAGCGGCTATGCCATCTACGCTCCCAACTCCCCTGAGCCGATCGGACGGGTAACCAGCGGCACCCATTCTCCCAGTTTGGGCTACGGCATCGGCTTGGGCTATGTCGCTCCGGCTTGGGCCAAGGTGGGATCCCGGCTGGAAATTGAAATTCGGGGGCAGCGCCAGCCTGCCGAAGTGGTGAAAAAACCTTTCTACAGTGCTGCGCACCGCTGACGCAAACGGTTACAGGTTCCCGTTAACCCAGGGTTTGGCAGCTTTGGGCGTGGAGTATTCCTGTTGCAGCCGCCGCAATTTCCGCAAGGCCCGCCGCTCAATTTGTCGGACTCGCTCTCGCGAAAGGCCGATGTGCTCCCCAATTTCCCGCAGCGTTAGGCCCCTCGATCCATCCAGCCCATAGCGAGCCACGATCACCTGTCGTTCTCGTTCACTCAGTTGGCCCACCAGCGCGCGGACTTCCTCTCGACGGGCAAGCTGGGTTAGGTGTTCAACAGGGTCGTTGTCTTCATCTGGGATGAAGTGCTGCAGCTCGGTGCCGTCTTCATCCCCTACCCCCACATTCAAGGAACGCATCTCTGCCATGTGGCGGGTGATCAGCTCCCGGTAGTTATCGCCAATATCCAGAGAATCAAAAACTTCTTCCGCTTGGGGACGGGATCCCCTTTCGGCAGATAACTCGCGGTAGCGCCGCTTCACCTGGGAGACCTTTTCGTACATGTGGGCCGGCAGACGGATCATCCGCCCCTTGTTTTGGATGCCCCGGTTCACGCTTTGCCGGATCCACCAAGTGGCATAGGTGGAGAACTTGTAGCCACGGGTGGGATCGAACTTTTCCACGGCGCGGGTGAGGCCGATGGTGCCTTCCTGAATCAGATCCAGAAACGGCAAGCCTCGATTGCGATAGCGCTTGGCAATCGACACCACCAAGCGGAGGTTACACTCCACCATTCGTTTCTTGGCTGCTTCCCCCTGCCGCAGGATCTGCTGCAGCTCCGCTAAAGGGATCCCCAGCCGCTGGCTCCAACCTTCCACAGACTCATGGGGCTGCCGTTGCTCCAAGAGCGTCACCATCCGCTGCACCTGGTGAGCCAGGCGGAGCTCTTCTTCAGCGGTGAGCAACGAGTAGCGGCCAATCGTCTTTAAGAAACGCCCCACCGCATCTTGCAAGTCAAGACTTTCTGACATATCAAACCCCACACCATAAATTCATGTCCTGTCAGAATCTCTACTTCTCCTGCTGCATCGGGCCCTCTTCGTACACACGAAGCTGACCTTTCTGCAAACAGCACCTTATTCATACCAGCACAAAAGCCTTTTCGTAAAGGCTTTGACTTCGAAAAATCTAATCCAGAACTCGGTGTTTGACTCACTAAATTTATTGAGGCTGCTTCACTAGACACTACCGGCAGTGCTTTAAGTCCTTTTTTATTGAGTAGTAACTCTACCTTAAGTAGGAGGGAAGAGATCAACTATTTTATAAACTCAATCTTAAGTTCTAGATCTAGATAGATTGAAAAAATTATTCCACTTGCTTGACCAGTTTTTGGTACCAAATCAGATCTTCAAGAGATCTTCAAGAGACAAAAAAGCAATTTTTTCATCCAATTTGTGGGACTAGAGATGAGTATTTTTGTTCGCAGAGCCATCGGAAAAGCTTACTTGGCAAGGCACAGCAAGGGTCATCGGCGGGTTTTTGGAACGGCTTGGGGCTGGTTTGGTACCTCATCGCCGGCAATTCCAGCCGGAGACAGACGAGAACAGATCCCTGTGGGACAGATTTTTGCTGCTGCCTCCAAACATAGTGGAGACTATCGTCAATTCTTGACTTTAGACGCTAGATGTAGATCCAAGATTTCTGTGTTACCGAACACGCCAGGCGCGGATGCCTCAGCCTTGGTGCTCCGTACCGCTATCGCGAATGCCGCAGCGCGCGCCTACATAAGAAGGCAGGTCAGGCCAGCCCAGCGACCCTCCAGGCCCAGGTGTGTTGCACTCCTGCGGGAGAAAGGGGGAGCTGCGTTACGCTCGCTCGACCCACCGCAGGATGGTTTACATTTCTTCCACCACCCCAAGGGCGCTTTATAGTGAGGATCCGGTCTCCATCGGTCAAAGGATTGGAAGGGCCATGTCTCACTTCACCACCCTGCAAGTGCAAATCAAAGACGCCGATCTCCTGGAAGAGACTCTGAAGGAATTGGGCTACGCTGTGCAGCGGAATGCCAGCCTGCGGGGCTATCTCTGGAACCGCACCCGCGCCGATCTGGTGATCCGGCAAAAGAATGGCTTCGACATCGGGTTTCGTCGCAACGGGGATCACTACGAGCTGGTGGCCGATCTGTGGGGGGCGGGCATCGATCCCAAGACCTTCCTGGAGCCGATTTTGCAGCGCTACGCCCACAAAAGTTTGCTGCGCTCAGCCCGTGAGCAGGGCTATACCATCGAGGCCGAAGAAGTGCTGGAGGATGGCACCATCCGCGTGGTGGTGGGGCGTTGGCTATAAGCCAGGTTCATCGGGATCTGCCCATGGTAGGTAAGCCTCAGCCGGCTGTCAGAACTGGCCAGGGATCCCGGCCCCAACCTTGGGATCTGGTGTTGGGGGGGCAAACGGCAACCGGGAGCGCCCCGGCCCATGCCTTAGTGCTGGGAGGTCTCGAGGGGGCGCGGCGACGACTCGCCCATAGCGATGAAGCCGTGCGCTTAGCCACGCTATCCCAGTTGCTGCAGTACGGGTCGGCGGGCCTGGCCGAACTCATTGCAGCCCTCGCTGGCAACAGCTCTTGGGCGGTGCGGCTGGAAGCTTGGCGGCTGTTGTCTCAGCTAGGCCAGCCGGAGGCAGAACAGGCCTGTTGCACCTACAGCCCCTTTCGCCCGGTGGGGGGAGCGCAAGGGGTGATCGTGGCCTATCGGCGTGGGGAGCGGAACTTTGCCTACGCCGACCTGGAGGGAGCCGACCTTCAAGAAGCACGGCTGGGGGGGATCAACCTGTGGGAGGCCAACCTGAGGCGGGCCAACTTGCGCTTTTGCAACTTCAACGGCGCCCGGCTGCGGCAAACGGATTTGCGCCAAGCGGATTTGCAAGGGGCCAAGCTGAGCGG
>NZ_JANSIO010000279.1:0-12082 GCF_047462195.1 Synechococcus sp. R3-13
GTTTTGGATATCGGATTTTTGAGTTGCGGATCCCGGCGGCTGAGGCCGCCTTGCTTTGAGCTTAACTCTTCCCTTCCTCTTATGATCGTCTTGTATTGTCCCTTGTATTGTCCGATGAGAAGCTCTCTGTCCGGTGGGGAAGCCTGCCGATCCCGAGAGCAAAGTGGAGTCTTTTAAGGGCTGCTTCCTACCGCTATTGAGCGCTACGGCTATGGCTCGCCGCAACACCCTACAAGATGACCTCAACTACCAACAAGCCAAGCGCAGCCTGCGCCAGTGGGTGGCCCAACTGGATCTGCGCCCCCAAGAGGTCGCGGGCTTAGAAGGGGAGTTGGAGAGCTTGCAAGCGCTCTTGGACAAGCTGGAAACCGAGGTCATCCACATCGCCGCCTTTGGTCTGGTGGGGCGAGGCAAGTCTTCCCTGCTCAATGCCCTGCTGGGCGAGCCAGTCTTTGAGACGGGGCCCACCCATGGCATCACCCGTACCCAGCAAGCGGCAACTTGGAACATCAGCTGGGAAACCCGCCCCCAGTCCTCCTTCTCTGGCACATCCCTGCAGGGATCCCGCCTCCCCCCTTCCTCGGTGCAGTCGGTACAGGTCGCCCATTGGCAGGGATCCCGTCTGGAGCTGATCGACACTCCCGGCCTGGATGAAGTAGACGGCGAAGAGCGGGCGCGGCTGGCCCGAGAAGTGGCGCAGCGGGCGGATTTGATCCTGTTTGTCGTCTGCGGGGATCTGACGCGGGTGGAGTTTGAGGCCCTGGCCACCCTGCGGGAGGCGGGCAAGCCTATGCTGCTGGTGTTCAACAAGATCGACCAGTACCCAGAGGCAGATCGCCAGGACATTTACGACAAGATCCGCAACGAACGGGTGCGGCAGCTCCTTTCTCCCAACGAGATCGTCATGGTGGCGGCCTCCCCTCGCGTGCCCCGCCTGGTACAAAGGCCGGATGGGAGCTTTGCTGCCCAAATGGAAGTGGGATCCCCGCAGGTGGATGAGCTGCGCCTGAAAATCCTGGAAGTCCTGCATCGGGAGGGGCGTTCGCTGCTGGCCTTGAATGCCCTCCTGTTTGCCGATCGGGTTAACCAGCAGGTAATTGAGCGCAAGCTGCAAACCCGTGCCCAGCAAGCCCAAGACCTCATCGCCTCAGCCGCCCGCACCAAAGCGCTGGCGGTTGCCCTCAACCCCATCACCCTGCTCGATACCTTGGGAGGGCTGGCCATCGATGTCACCCTGATCCTGCGCCTGGCCCGCCTGTACGGCTGGCCCATGAGCACTGCAGGAGCCACACAACTGCTGCAGAAGATCATCCTCAGCATGCTCAGCCTGGGCGCCGGCGAGTGGGTGGCGCTGTTGGGCCTGGGATCCCTGAAAACCTTGCTGGGGGGATTCTCTCTGGGAGCCTACGGTTCCGTGGCCCTGACGCAGGCGGTGTTGGCCGGGTTTTCCTGCTATGCCATAGGCGAGTCCGCCCGCCGCTACCTGGCCCAGGGAGCCAGTTGGGGGCCAGAGGGGCCCAAAGCCGCCATAGCCCAGATTTTGGCCGATTTGGACGAAGCCTCAATCACCGCCCGCCTGCGGGAGGAAATCCGCCACAAAATCGGATTTGCTTTCCCCTGAACCTCTACAATCGCCTCTACAATCAGAGAGCCGAGCCGCATCGTTCGCATGACCTACTGCCTTGGCATCATCACCCGCTTTGGCTTGGTGATGGCGGCAGATTCCCGCACCAACGCCGGGGTGGACTACGTCTCCACCTACCAAAAGCTGTTCGATTTTTCCGTGCCCGAAGAGCGAGTGATCTTGATCTGCACCTCCGGCAACCTGTCCATCACCCAGGGCGTTTTGACCGAAGTGCAGCGGGATCTGCGCCAACAGGAAAGTTCCAATCTCCACACCTTCCCCCATCTCTACGACGTGGCCCGCTACCTGGGATCCAAAATTCGGTACATCCAGGAGCAAGACCGGCCCTGGCTGGAAAAGGACGGTATCGACGCCCAGTGCAGCCTGTTGTTGGGGGGACAGATCCGAGGCGAGGAGCCGGCCCTCTTTTTGATCTACAGCCAGGGCAACTGCATCCAGGCCACCCCGGAAACCCCTTTTTTGCAGGTGGGGGAAACCAAATACGGCAAGCCAATCTTGGATCGCACCCTCTCCTACGAAACCTCGCTGGCGGATGCGGCCAAATGCGCTCTCCTCTCCATCGACTCCACCATGAAATCCAACATCTCCGTCGGCCCCCCCATCGATTTGGTGATGGTGCAAGCGGATCAGTTCAAGGTCACCCACCGTCTGCGCCTGCGCACCGGGGATCCCTACCTGGCCAAGATGCGCAAACTGTGGGAGAGCGCCCTCAAACAAGCCTTCGACCAAATGCCCCCCATCGAGTGGGACTACTCGGATCCAGCTGATCGGGAAGAGCTGCTCGACTGAGAGGAGGAGATTGGTAGGATAGGGGTTAATCCATCTCTGCCCAACCCCTGCCATGTCAGCCCACACCTTTCAAGACTTGATCTTTCGCCTGCAACAGTTTTGGGGGGAGCAGGGCTGCTTGATCCTACAACCCTACGACCTGGAAAAAGGCGCCGGCACCATGAGCCCCCACACGTTTTTGCGCGCCTTGGGGCCGGATCCCTGGCGAGTGGCCTATGTCGAACCCTGTCGCCGCCCCACCGATGGACGCTACGGTCAAAACCCCAATCGCCTGCAGCACTATTTTCAATACCAAGTGTTGATCAAGCCCTCCCCCGATGACATTCAAGATGTGTACCTAAATAGCCTGCAAGCTTTGGGCGTGAACCCGGCAGAACACGATGTTCGCTTTGTGGAAGATGACTGGGAATCTCCCACCTTGGGGGCTTGGGGCGTGGGCTGGGAAGTGTGGCTGGACGGCATGGAAGTAACCCAGTTCACCTACTTTCAGCAGGTGGGCGGACAAGATTGTCGCCCGGTTTCTGTAGAAATTACCTATGGGCTAGAGCGCCTGGCCATGTATCTGCAGGGGGTGGATTCGGTTTTCGATCTCTGCTGGAATGAGCATCCTTCTCTGGGACGGATTACCTATGGACAAATCTATTTCCAAAATGAGGTCGAGCAATCTTATTACAACTTCGAGTATTCCGATCCGGAGATGCTACTGGAATTGTTCCGGCTCTACGAAGCCGAGGCCAAGCGTTTGATCGAAACCACCCAACAGAAACTGCAGAAACAGGTGTTGCCGGATCGGTTGGCCGTGTCTCTGCTCCTGCCCGCCTACGACTATGTGCTCAAGTGCTCCCACACCTTTAACCTGCTCGACGCTCGTGGTGTCATTGCTGTAGCCGAGCGCACCCTCTACATTGGGCGCATCCGTAACCTGGCTCGACAATTGGCGGAGCTGTACGTTAGCCAAGCGGATCGACCGGGATCCAGCTATGCCCTGCGGCAACCGGAACCCGCTTTGGTTTACAGGGGTGCCTCTCCCCAGAGTTAATTCTTGAGAAAGGGATCCCACCTTTGGCTATGATGAGAGGTTGGTGTCAGCAAGGTGCTGGCTGCCCAAATGGCTCTTGTGGAAAGTCAGTGACCTCGTTTTCATCCTCTTTTTCTGACCAGTTCACCTTACTTTTTTCGGAAAAGCTTTATGTTTTACCATCATCCCGTCACTCGGGTTTCCATCTTTATTGATGGCAATAATATGTTTTATGCTCAACAGAAAAATGGCTGGTTTTTCGACCCACGCCGGGTGCTGGATTATTTTGTTAGATCACAGCCGAATGTTGAATTGGTCAACGCCTTTTGGTACACCGGCATCAAGGATCCCCATGATCAGAGGGCCTTTCGAGACGCTCTGATCAGCAT
Source organism: Synechococcus sp. R3-13 (assembly GCF_047462195.1). NCBI lineage: Bacteria > Bacillati > Cyanobacteriota > Cyanophyceae > Synechococcales > Synechococcaceae > Synechococcus > Synechococcus sp. R3-13. Next base: position 3,842 of record NZ_JANSIO010000279.1, read on the forward strand.
GGGCTTCACTGTGCGCACCAAGATCCTCAAAGAATATCGAGATGAAGACTCCGGTCGGTACTCCCAAAAAGCAAATCTGGATATCGAAATAGTAATCGATATGTTCAACACCGTTGGCCAGTACGATAGGATCATTCTATTTAGCGGCGATGGAGATTTTGAGCGGGCCGTCGAGCTGTTGCGTTCCAAAAACACGCTGATTACAGTTGTCTCCACCGAAGGGATGATCGCCCGCGAGCTGCGCAACGCCACCGACCGCTACATCGACCTCAATGACATTCGCCCCTACATTGAGAAGTTAGACAAGTAGTGCTTTGGGCAGGGTTCTGGACTGCTTCCTCTGCCGTCGGGTCAGACCCATAGCCTCCTGGCGAGCTGGCGACAACACCGCCCGAGTTCGTTCTGGCTTTTTCCCCTTCATGGGATCCCATCCCTGCCACACAAGCGGCACGTCCGTTGTACCGGGCATCGTCGGCGTTGCCGGAAAAAAGCAGTCCCGGCCAATGCGGAGGACGCTCCGGTGCCCGACAGAAGAGCTGTATCTTCTCCCCTCAGCAGCCAACTTCTGGGCAACCTTGGCTTAGGCAGAGGGCCAGACAGGCTAGCATTGTAAAAAATCTTTGCCCTGATCAGGTTTTTATGACCGGCGTTCCTGTCTCCCGCATTCGCAACTTTTCCATCGTCGCCCACATCGACCACGGCAAGTCCACCCTCGCCGATCGCCTCCTGCAGGAAACGGGCACCGTTTCAGCCCGCGAGATGAGGCCACAACTGCTGGACAGCATGGAACTGGAGCGGGAACGGGGCATTACCATCAAGCTGCAAGCGGCCCGCATGAACTACCGTGCCCAAGACGGCCAAGACTACGTTTTGAACCTGATCGACACGCCGGGGCATGTGGACTTCACCTACGAAGTCTCCCGCTCCCTGGCCGCCTGTGAAGGGGCGCTGCTGGTGGTGGATGCCTCTCAAGGGGTGGAGGCCCAAACCCTGGCCAACGTCTACCTGGCCCTGGAGAACAGCCTGGAAATTATTCCGGTGATCAACAAAATCGACCTGCCGGGCGCCGAGCCGGAGCGGGTCATTGCGGAGATTGAGCAGGTAATCGGCCTCGACTGCAGCGGGGCAATCCTGGCCTCTGCCAAGGTGGGTATTGGCATTCAAGAGATTCTGGAGGCCATTGTGCAGCGGGTGCCCCCCCCACGGGATACAGTGGCGGATCCCTTGCGGGCCTTGATTTTCGATAGCTATTACGACGCCTATCGCGGCGTGATCGTCTATGTGCGCATCATGGACGGGGAGGTGAAAACGGGGGACAAGATTTGCTTTATGGCCTCTGGCCGAGAATACGAGATTACCGAGCTGGGGGTGATGCGTCCCAACCAAGAGCCGGTGGATGCCCTACATGCGGGCGAGGTGGGCTACATGGCCGCCGCCATCAAGAGCGTGGAACACGCCCGTGTTGGGGATACCATCACACTGGTGAATCGCAAAGCTCCTGAGCCCCTGCCCGGCTACAAAGAAGCCAAGCCGATGGTGTTTTGTGGCCTGTTCCCCAGCAGCTCCGATCAGTACGCCGAACTCAAAGAGGCTCTAGAAAAACTCAAGCTCAACGATGCTGCCCTGTACTTTGAGCCAGAAATTTCCAGCGCCATGGGCTTCGGCTTCCGCTGTGGTTTTCTGGGCCTGCTGCACATGGAGGTGGTTCAGGAACGCCTAGAGCGGGAGTACAATCTCGATCTGGTGATCACAGCTCCGACGGTGGTGTACCAAGTTACCCTCAACAACGGCTCTGTGATTCGGGTGGACAATCCCAGCAAGCTGCCTCCCCCCAACGAGCGCACCAGCATTGAGGAGCCGATTGTCAGGGTAGAGGTGATTCTTCCTGAGGAATTTGTCGGTACCGTGATGGAGCTGTGTGAGACCAAACGCGGCACTTTTAAAGACATGAAATATCTGGCGCAGGGTCGGACTACGCTGGTGTATGAGCTGCCCCTGGCGGAAGTGGTCACCGACTTTTTCGACCAATTGAAATCACGCACCCGCGGTTATGCCAGCATGGACTACCAAATGATTGGCTATCGCGCCGATGATTTGGTGCGTTTGGACATTTTGATCAACGGCGATGTGGTGGATTCTCTATCCACGATTGTGCATCGGGATAAAGCTTTTTATGTAGGCCGTTCCCTAGTTGCCAAGTTACGAGAGCTGATCCCACGCCATCAATTTGAAGTGCCCATTCAGGCGGCAATTGGCTCTAAAGTGATTGCTCGTGAAACCATACCAGCCCTGCGCAAAAACGTCTTGGCCAAATGCTACGGAGGAGATGTGACCCGCAAACGCAAGCTTTTGGAAAAACAAAAAGAGGGGAAAAAACGCATGAAGGCGGTGGGAACGGTGGATGTGCCCCAAGAAGCGTTTATGGCCGTGCTGAAGTTGCAAAATGATTAGGGCCATGGGCACTCAACTGGGGCGGGAAGAGGTGTTGGCCTGGCTACAGGAGCGGGTGTCTCCTCCTCGCCTCCGCCATATCTTGGGGGTAGAGGGGATGGCCCGACAGCTGGCGGCCCACTACGGGCTGGATGAGCAGAAAGCTGCTTGGGCAGGGCTGATGCACGACTTGGCCAAGGCTTTCCCGCCGGAGCAACTGTTGCAAAGGGTGGCTCAGGAACGGGAGCTGGATGAAATTGAGCGGGCCGAACCTCACATCCTGCACGCTGAGGTGGGATCCCTGGTGGCGCGGGAGCAGTTTCAGGTACAGGATCCGGAGATTTTGGCGGCCATTGCCAACCACACGCTAGGGCAGCCCGGCATGGATCCGCTCAGTTGCGTGGTTTTCGTGGCCGATGCCCTGGAGCCGAATCGGGGCAACAGCCCAGAATTGGAGCGGTTGCGGCAGATGGCTTTTGTAGATTTGTCTAAAACCGTAGTGGGAGTATGTGACTTGAGCCTAAAATTTTTGCTAGACCGGAATCAGGTGGTTCATCCGCGCACACTCATGACTCGGAATCATTTTTTGTTACATCCTTTAGAAAAAGCGGTGTCCTAGGTTAACTCAGTCGTTTCAGGAGGGTTTTAGTTGCTACATCTCATGCCTGCCCCTGCTGGGGATCCCATCTATTGCATGGCGCTGAGTGCAGCTCGCGCGGCAGAAGAGAAAAAAGGTGGCGATATCGTTCTGCTGGATGTATCCCAAGTCTCCACTTTGGCAGATTACTTTCTTCTGGTCAGCGGCTACTCGCTTACGCAAGTCCGCGCCATTGCCCGAGCAATTGAGGAAAAGGTTTGGGACGAGTGGAAACAAACTCCGCGCCGCATCGAAGGGCAGGAATCGGCCTCTTGGATACTGATCGACTATGCCGATCTCATTGTCCATGTGATTATGCAACAGGAAAGGGACTACTATGACCTAGAGTCTTTCTGGATCCAGGCTCAGCGAGTCGATCTGCCCATAGCAGGCTAAATCTATTTGTTTTGGATCCCTGGATTTGGCAGTTCTTCAGAGCTTGGAGCCAAGGGAAGAGTTGCTCTTTACAACTCTTTAACTGCCTTCCAGGGCCTCCTTGACAGACAGAAGTTTTAGTCAATTGTCAAGAAATATGTAAGTTTCTTAATATTCCCGCAATTTCTTACACAGTCACGTGTTAGGGTAGTGAATGACAAATAGCTGAGTAAGATCTTCCTGCCTTTTGCAGTCGAGTTTCTATAGTCTTTGTTAAACGCTCTACCTTGTTTCTCTTGAACGCTGATAATTCTTTGTTGGTACTGAATACCAGCAAAAAGATTTTCCAGCTGCTGATGGCTCCTATTGGCTGCTTTCAGCGGCAAGTGGAAAGGCAAACGAGGCGAATAGAGGAGGCAAGGATTGGCTGCACAAGAGGATCTTACGAACGAAACCGCAACTTCTTCCCGACGGCAGACTTAACTGCAACCGGCTTAAATGGTCGGCTTGTAGGCAAAATCCGGTGCCAAAAGCAGCGGAGGAAGATGGGGAAGCAGCGTTTTTTGTTTAATGTCTGTTTTTAAGAGCGACAGGGATTTTTAGGAGGGACATTCATCATGGAAAAGATGTTGGTTAATATCGTCGAGTACCTGGCATTGGGAGAACTGGAAACTATCCTCTCCACTGAGCACCCCCATCAACAGGTGTTTCATGACGCTAGGGAGCGGGAAGCGATGATGCAGCAGATCCTAAACCGGGTCCCCGCCATCTACATGTGGCTGGCTGCCGATGAGTGTCCCAGCCGCGATCAACTCAATTCCTCTGAGCTGGAATTGCTGCGGTCGGTAGTGCGGGATGTGGTCAATCAAAAACTCCAACAAGCCTCTTTTGGCCTTGACCCCTATGCGGGATCCATGTCAGAGGTCTTCTACGGATAGAGGGGGCGGGCTTAAGCTACACTGCAAAGGCGTTGCCTTAGCTTGTTGCCTCTGCCCATGTTGCCTGTTTACTATTCTGATATTTTCCTCAGCCACGATACTGGGCCATTTCACCCCGAGCGTCCGGCTCGCTTGCAGTCCATTGTTAAGGCGCTGCGTGGTGCTCCTTTTGCCAACCAGTTGGAATGGCGGGATCCCCCCTTGGCGGAGCTGGCAGAGCTGGAGCGAGTACACTCGCGTCGGCACATTCAACAGGTGGCTGAGTTGGCAACAGCAGGTGGGGGACACATTGATGCCGACACTGCTCTCTCGGAGAGAAGTTTTGAAGCGGCGCGCCTGGCTGTGGGGGCTTGGATTGCCGGCTCTGCTTCGGTTTTGGCCACCGCTCAGCCGGCTTTGGTGCTGTGTCGTCCGCCTGGGCATCACGCAGAGCCAGAACGGGCAATGGGGTTTTGTTTATTCAGCAACGCAGCCATTGCGGCGCTGTGGGCGCTGGATCAGCCGGGGGTAAAGCGGGTGGCGATTTTCGATTGGGATGTGCACCACGGCAACGGCACGCAGGCGGTGGTGGAGCGCTATCCCCAACTGGCCTATGCCTCCATCCATCAGTTTCCCCTCTACCCCGGCACCGGCTCCGCTCGCGAAACCGGGATCCACGGCAACCTCTGCAACGTGCCTTTGCCTGCCGGCTCGGATTGGTTGGCCTACAAAAAGGCCCTCGACGAGAAGATCTTGCCGTTCTTGCAAGCGTTCCAGCCGGATTTGCTGCTGGTGAGCGCCGGCTTCGACTGTGCCAAAGGGGATCCCTTGGCCGGTATGCGGCTAGAGCCGGAAGCCTTTGGCCGCATGGCCCGCCTCTGCCTGGAGCAGGTGACCCGCAAAACCCTCTTCGGCCTGGAAGGCGGCTATAACCTGGACAACCTGGCGCGCGGCTGGCTGAGCCTGGCCCAAGCTTGCCTGGAGAGTTAACCTTTCCACTTCACCTTGGGTAAAATCTGCCGCACATCCACCCGATCCTTGTACTTGAGAGCAAAGTTGAGCAGCGAATCCAAGAGGGAATCGGACAGATAGTGGGGCTGGAGGCCCAGGTCTAGGAGCTTGGTGTTTTTGGCGTTGTAGTAGTGCTCTTCCAGCTCGACGCGGGGGTTCTCCAGGTGGTTGATTTCCACCTTCAGGCCCATGGTGGCTCCCGCCTTTTGCACCAGCAACGCCAGTTGCTCAACACTAAATTGCTCTGTGAACTGGTTCATCACCCGGAATTGGCCCGGCTCGGCAGGGTGAGCAATGGCCAGCTCCACGCAGCGCACCGTGTCGCGGATATCCAGGAAACCGCGGGTCTGGCCGCCCTTGCCATACACTGTCAGCGGATGGCCCACGGCCGCTTGAATGCAGAAGCGGTTCAGAGCTGTGCCGAATACGCCATCGTAATCGAGACGGTTGATCAGCACCTCGTCCATGCCGGTTTCTTCTGTGAGCACGCCGTATACCACCCCTTGGTTGAGGTCGGTGGCCCGCAGGCCCCAGACGCGGCAGGCGAAGTGGATGTTGTGGCTGTCGTGTACTTTGGAGAGGTGATACATGGATCCCGGCTGCTTGGGGTAGGGCAGGGTATCCTTGCGGCCATTGTGCTCGATGGTGATGTACCCCTCCTCGATGTCGATGTTGGGGGTGCCGTACTCGCCCATGGTGCCCAGCTTCACCAGGTGGCAATCGGGAAATTCCTCCTTGATGGCGTAGAGGATGTTCAAGGTGCCCACCACGTTGTTCACCTGGGTCATCACCGCATGCTCGCGGCTGATCATCGAGTAAGGGGCAGAGCGCTGCTCGCCAAAGTGAACAATGGCCTCCGGCGGGAAGCGGCGCATGCAGGAGATCAGGGCTTCGTAGTTGGTAACGTCGCAGACAAAGATGGGAATGTCCTTGCCGGTTAGCCCCTTCCAGCGATCCACCCGTTGCTCTAGCTGGGCAATGGGGGTCAGGGTAGAAACCCCCAGTTGCAGATCCCAGAGGCGGCGGACGTAGGAATCGAGAATGGCCACCTCATAACCCCTGTTGGATAGGTGCAGGGCTGTCGCCCAGCCACAGTATCCGTCACCACCAATAACCAGGACTTTCATCAGGGAAGCAAAATTCGGCTGCTCACGAATCTACCAAGTTATGGCACCAAAGACAAACTCTCCTGGGATCCCTTTGAGCGCTGCATGGCTCCTCATTCAATGCGAGGCGGGTTATCCAGGGTATAAACCGTGGTCTCGGCGGCAATGGCACGGCGCAGGTGAGCTGGGACTTGGTAGAGGCCCAGAAGGGTGATGCCATCGATGAATTGCAGTGCCCCTCGCTCGGGATCCAACTGTTGGCTCAGAATCTGGTCGATCTGCTCCGGTTCTGGCCTGGGGGAGATGGGATCCTGAGCTGCCAGGGCAAAACCCAGTGGGCCACCGTAGGTGGGGGCATAGATGGCGTAGGGCTGCACAGCGGCAAACACCGTTTTCAGGGTGCGAACAATGCGGGTGTGTTGATGAAGCTCAACCGGCCCCGTCGGCCCGGCTTGGATGGTGAAAGCCCCATCGGGCTGCAACTTGGAGCGAATCTGGCGGAAAAACTCCTGGGTGAAGAGGCGATAGGCAGGGCCGGACTCAATGGGATCGGAGAGATCGGAAAGGATCACATCCCAAATGGGGCCTGTTTCTTGGAGAAAATCCAAGGCATCGGCAATCACCACCTCCACCCGCGGATCTTCAAAGGATCCCTGGTGCATTTCCGGCAGGTGCTCTCGGCAGGCGGCCACCACCTCCCCATCGATGTCCACCATCACCACCTGCTCCACCGAGCGCCAACGCAGCACCTCCCGCAGCGTTGCCCCTTCGGCCCCCCCCAACACCAGTACCCGCCGGGGGATCCCGCCCGCTTGGACAACCTGCACCATAGCCGGATGAACCAAAGCCTCGTGGTACAGAAACTCATCCACGGTAGTGGATTGCCAATGCCCATCCAGCATCAGACCCTTGCCGAAGGCCCCCGTCTTGGCGATCAGCATCTCCTGGAAAGGGGTTTTTCGGTAGGCCAAGATGCGCGTGACGGCACGGGCGGTGTAGTCCCAAGGGGTAAAGTACTCCTGAACCCAGAAGAAACTTCTCGGGCTGCTCATAAGCACCTCGCTACAGCTTTTTCCAGCAACATAGACTGACCTCTGGGGTGAATCGGATCCCACCCAGCCTCCAGATGGCCCCCATGACAGTTTGGAAAAAGCTGCGATTGGCGAAGATCTCAACGCCTTCGTCGGGTCGCTTCACAGGTGAGCACCTCAGCCGAGTCTGGGGCCTCTTCCAGGAGTGTCGGTTGCGCGGTGCGGCGGGGCACCTTGCGCAGGGAATATCGTCGCGCTTGAAACACGTCGATCAGATATTCACAGGCCGCTTCCGGTCGGGTGTGGCGACCACAGGTGAACACATCCACCGCCGCGTAGCCCGCTTCGGGCCAGGTGTGAATGGAGATGTGGGATTCCCCCAAAAGAGCGAGGGCTGTAATCCCCTGTGGCTCAAATCGATGGCACAGCTCTCCCAAAAAGGTGGAGTTGGAGCGTCTGGCTGCCTCTCGCAAAGCCTGTTGCACCAGAGAGGCATCATCCAAAAGTTTGGCCGGGCAGTCGTAAAGCTCCAGGATACAGTGGATCCCGATCAGAGCTGGAGACCTATCCCCTAATTGGCCAGATAGTGTGTGCAGCATACTATCCCCTAATTGGCCAGATAGAACTGATTAGAACCAGAGGCTGCACAGAAAGCGCAGCTTTACCATTGTCTCACAATTGTCATACTCCCCTGCCTAAAGACAGGAGATTCTGGTTCCTGGTTCTGCGACAGC
>NZ_JANSIO010000279.1:12092-27899 GCF_047462195.1 Synechococcus sp. R3-13
GGCAGCGGCGCTCATCGCGGCAGCGGGCCGTAGGCCTTAGGGCGGGGCTTCAGACCCAGTTTTTTGGTAAAGCCAAACTACCCTCCCCAGCAGCTTTTTTCTTAACCGAAAGTTAACCCTAGGCCCAATCTGGAGCCACTGCACCACCGACACCAGCGTTCCGGGAAGGGGCTGGAGAAGCTAGGGCTGCTGCTCCTTTGAAGAGGGAGAGGGGGGATAGAGCAGAGCTTCCAGCTCCTGCAGCGCTTGCTCCAGGTTGTCGTTGACAATCACGTAGTCAAATTCATCTTGGGCATCCAATTCCTTGCGGGCCTGCTCCAGGCGGCGCTCGATGCTGGCCTCTGAGTCTTGTCCGCGCTCGCGGATGCGACGTTCCAGCTCTTCCAGAGAAGGTGGACAAAGAAAGATGCGAATGGCATCTGGGTACTGCTGCCTCACCTGACGGGCCCCCGCCAGCTCAATTTCCAGCAGCACATCCTGACCCTGGTTAAGTTTTTGGAACACGATCTCGCGGGGAGTGCCGTAAAAGTTGCCCGCATACTGTGCCCATTCCAACAGCTCGTTGGCTTCAATCAAGTTGAGAAATTCCTCCCGACTGCGAAAGTAGTAGTTGACGCCTTCCTGTTCGCTGGGGCGGGGGGGGCGGGTGGTGACCGAAACCGAGAGATACAGCTCGGGGTGGCGCTGGCGCAACTGGTTGACCAGCGTACCCTTACCCACTCCGCTGGGCCCTGTCAAAACCACCAAGCGACCGCGCGGGGTAGGAGCCGGAAGGGATTCCTGCTGCTGCGTACACTCAGAGGGAACTGGGGTAGGAGAGGCTGGCATAGACAGAGACCGACGCAAGACGGCTGGGCAATTGACTTGTTTGGGTTGGTTTTAGGATATCTCACTCCTGGTTCCTCAGACGGCTCACAGCGATGGCTTTCACTCGGTTTCGTCTGGCAAACCGGGCTTGGCCGTCAGGAAGCGGTTGGCAACGGTTTCGGGTTGGATGGCGGAGAGGATGACGTGCCCGGAATCGGTGATGATGACAGCGCGGGTACGACGACCATAGGTGGCATCTATCAACTGGCCCCTCTCGCGGGCATCGCTGATGATGCGTTTGATGGGAGCTGACTCGGGACTGACAATGGCGACCACACGCCCAGCGGCGACGATGTTGCCAAAGCCAATGTTGATTAGGCGGGTATCCATGGGGTGATGAGGGAACCTAACGGTTGTCCGGCCAGCAACCTTCATTAAGGTAGCAAATGGGGCTCTTTCGCGGGTTTGCCACAACGACACCTGAGTTCTCGGCCAATGGGGCAGCGGGTTTCGGCGACAAATCCCGTTCGGGTGAGCCGCAAAAAGGCTGTGGTCCCATAAAAAGCTGCACCCTCCCAAACAACTTGCCCTGTTTATCGAGGACGGTAAAATCGTCAACATGAAGCCACTTCAATAGAACTTGAACTGTAAGCCTCAAAGGCCGCCGCTGTGGTAAGCAGTTTGAGGCAGCTCTGAAAACGAAAAGATCGACCCAGCACCCCAAGCTTGAATAGATTTCTTCCTTGCCTATGCTTGACCTGACTTGGCTGGATCCCCTTGTCCAGCACTTTCAACTGGGGGATCCAGAGCCACCCGAAGCCATCCGAGTGGGCCTCATTCACCAAACCTGGAAACTCAACACCTCTGAGGGATCCTTCATCGTCCAGCGCCTTCACCCCCGATTTGATCCTGCTGTCACCGAAGATGGTCAAGCCATCGGCCAATGGTTGAGACAACACGGCTTCCCCGTCCCCCGATTCCGCCGCGCTCGCGATGGATCCCTGCACTTGTCCTGGGCAGAAGGGCTGTGGCGGGTCATGGATTGTCTGCCGGGATCCTGTCACCCAACTCCTCCCAATTGGGGCTATCTGGAAGAGGCGGGGGCAGCCGTTGGACGCCTGCATCGACTCTTGGCCCAGATGGACTATCGTTTTCGCTTCCAGATCCCGCATTTTCACGATACGGCTCACCTTTGGCAACAGCTACGCCAGTATGAGCCGGCCCCAGAAGTGCAGGCAGAATGGCAGTTTTTAATCGAAACTGTGCCCAATCTTCTGCTGCCCTCGGGGATCCTAACTCAAATCATCCACGCCGATCTCAAGTTCAACAACTTTTTGTTCGATGAGCAGGGGCGATTTGTGGGCCTGGTGGATCTGGACACCTTCATGTATCACAACCTCTATGTTGAACTGGGGGATGCCCTGCGCTCCTGGGGTAAACGAGGAAATACCCTTCAGCCCGAGGCAATCCTGGCCGGGTTGCGGGGCTATGCCCAAACCGGGAACCTGCACGCCCTACAACCAGAACTCATCATTCAAGGGATCCAACTGATTACCCTGGAATTGGGGATGCGCTTTTTACAGGATTGGTTTGAAGACGCCTACTGGAATTGGGATCCCCAGCGCTACCCCAGCCGCAAAGCCCATAACCTGGCCCGCTGCCAACAGCAAATTTGCCTATATCAAGACCTCACCCAGAGGGTGCCTCAACTGTTGGAGTCCATGCGCGCCCTTTGGTCTCATGAGCGGCAAAAGAGAGATTAACTTATGTTAATTTAGGGGCATCTTCCTCTTTCTTCCCGCGGTCTCTATGAGCATTCAACTTCCCCGCTGGCTAGAGCTGGCCTTGCCCTTCTTTCATCCTGTGCTGATGATTTTGGCATTTGCGCTGGCCCTGTATGCCCTTTACCTGGGTCTGCAAGCGCGACGGGTACGCACTGCCTCAGCAGAAGAACGCAAGGAGCTGATCAAAGGGAAGTTTGGTCAGCGGCATTTCCTCGCCGGATCCCTGTTCTTGGCGTTGATGGTGTTCGGGGCGCTGGGCGGCATGGGGGTTACCTACCTGAACAATGGCAAGCTGTTTGTTGGGCCTCACCTGCTGGCTGGGTTGGGCATTGTGGCCTTGGTGGCCAGCTCTGCGGCTCTAGCACCGCTGATGAAAGACGGGCAAAAGGTCTGGGCGCGTAATGTGCATGTCCTATTAAACGTGGTGATCCTGGCGATCTTGGGTTGGCAGGCGGTGACCGGCTTTCAGATTGTGCAGCGCATCGTCGACCAAATGCTGACCACACCTCCCCAGGTGGCCTAGCCTCCCTGAAAACCCACTGAACAGGGCTGAGCGCTGTGAGGACTTTGATTCGCGGGTGCAAACCGAGAAGCTCACAGACTCAGTCCTGCCCTTTTCTAAATTTTTCTAAATTCGGGGCTTCGTCATGTCAGAATGGCAAAGCAGGCGCTGCATCCTTCGACTGTAGAAGGGCGCTATCTTGCTGCTGCTACCCAGCTTCAACGCAATGGTTCTTCCCATGTCGGTTAGCCCTCTTCCCAATTGGGTCAAGCGTTCCATCGGCAAAGCCAGCGAGACTTCAGCGGTGCAGCAGGTGATCAAGCAGCGGGGCCTGCACACCATTTGCGAAGAGGGGCGCTGCCCAAACCGAGCCGAGTGCTACAGCCAAAAAACCGCTACATTTCTGTTGATGGGAGGGATCTGCACCCGCGCCTGCTCTTTTTGCCAGGTGGCCAGTGGACGGCCCGCACCATTGGATCCCGCAGAACCGGAGAAAGTGGCTGAGGCGGTTGAGCTGCTTGGGCTCCGCTATGTGGTGCTGACCTCGGTGGCCCGCGACGATCTGCCCGACCAGGGATCCGGTCGCTTTGTGGAGGTCATGGAGGCAATTCGGCGGCGCTGCCCCGGCACCCAGATCGAGGTGCTTACCCCCGACTTTCGCGGCGATCGCGAATGCATTGCCCGTGTGGTGGCCGCTCAGCCTGTCTGCTACAACCACAACATCGAAACGGTGCGACGGCTCTCCCAGGCAGTACGGCGCAGCTCCGGCTATGACCTGTCCTTGCGGGTTTTGCGAACGGTCAAGGAGCTGAATCCCGGATTACCCACCAAGTCTGGACTGATGTTGGGGCATGGGGAAACCCGCACAGAAGTGCTGGAAACCTTCCGGGATCTGCTGGCGGTGGGATGCGATCGTCTGACTCTGGGGCAATACCTACAACCTTCCTTGGCCCATCGCCCTGTGGAACGCTACTGGACTCCGGAAGAGTTTGCCGAGCTGGGCCAGATAGCCCGCCAGATGGGGTTTCGCCAGGTGCGCTCAGGGCCATTGGTGCGCAGCTCCTACCACGCTGCCGAAATGGTTGAGAACTAGGCCAGGGAGCTTGGCAGAGAGGCTGTGCAGTCTGTCATAGCCAACCTTTCCCGTCCGATCAAGGCACGAAGGCCCGCTTCCAGGCCGAACGCTCGGGCTGCAAACCGGCTGAGCACCTGTGGCGCCAGGGATCCCAGGCGATACAGGCTGACCCCCGCCACCAGACCCGGCAAAAGGCCGTTGCCCCAGTCTCCCCACAGCCAGGAACTCACCCCTTCCGCCAGCAGCAGCAGAGCCCCATTGAGCAGCAGCGGTCGCCACAGCCCCTTCCACAAGACCCTCCGGGGCAGGTGCAGCCGGATCTCCAAGCCCAGCAGCCAAAGACCATCCAGCAGCGGGGCCAACAGCAAATCCAACCCCAGCGGAGCTAAGCCCACCCCCATCCCCTTGCCAAGGGCGAAAATCCTGCCCCATTGCTCCACAAAGGGGGCATGGTGCTGCCACTGTTTTTCCAAAATCTGGGCCTGAACCCGGTCCAGCCGCTTCAACACATTCAAAGCCAGGAGGGATCCCGCCTCGGTTTGCAAAATCTGCAGAATTCGCCCCCGCAAGGCTTCAATTTGGGGTGCAGGCCGTTCCCATTCCAAAGTAATGCGGCCATCCGGCCAGTGGGTGCGGACTTTCAGAGGTTTTGGGCAAGCGGCCACGGTCAAAATCTCCTGCGGCGATACCCAGCCTAGGTGGCGGCTGATCTGGGCACAAATGGCCTGCAACTCCGCTTCGGAGTAGAGATCGCATTTGTTCAACACCAGCAGGATGGGTTTGTGCAGGGTGCGCAGCTCCGAGAGAGCTTGGTATTCCAACTGGGTCAGGTCGGTGGCGATGACAAACAAGATCAAATCTGCCGAGCGGGCCACGTCCCAGGCCAACTGTTCGCGGGCTTCTCCTTCCACTTCGTTCAAACCCGGAGTATCCACCAGCCTCACCCGCCAAGGGATCCCCGGCCCCGGCTGCCACAGCAGGGATTGGGGCTGCTGAGTGACCCCATTGAGGGGGCCTACCTTCAACCGCTCCTCGCCGGTTAAGGCGTTCAGGACGGCTGACTTGCCGCGGTTGACCAGCCCAAACACCGCAATGGAAAACAGCCGCGCGGTGAGGCGCTTGCGCAAAGTGGATAGAGCCCTGAACTCCGGTTGTAAATCCCGACGGCTGGCCAGAGATTGCCAATGATCCCAGCACCTTTGCAAAACGGTTTCGGCTTGGGTCAAGGGAGTGGTCATAGACAGGGGCAATGGACTAACCCTCACTCTAGAGGGAATTGCCCCTCAGGGCTAGCCGTTTCTCCCCCCCAGCGTGGGGAATCCAAACCCCACAAAATAGGGCATGATCACCCTAGGGTTCCGCCGAATCTCCTATGCTGTACCGCCTTCCCCAATCTCTGAAATGGCTTCGTGTGGGTGGATCCCATCGTTCTAAGCAAGAGCGCCAGATCGTGCGCAGCCTGCTGGCCTTTGCTGGGGCGCTGCTGGTTATGGATGTTGTGCTTCTGAGCGCCCTTCGCTAGTCCAACTTGGCAAGCCCATCGTTAGGTGATTCCGAACAAGTCTAAGTCTGAGGCATTCCTCTAGCACCGCTACAGGCAAGCACTCCCAGCCCCTTGCCCATTATGAGGAGAGGGGATCCCAGAATTGGCAAACAGTTGCACTGCAACTCGAAATAACCCCAACCCGATCAGAGGGTGGGAAGGGTTTTCCAAGTTACCAAGTTGCCTGTCAGGCAACTGTTAATTGACCAGCAAAAGGCTAGCTGGGATCCCTTGTGCTGCGAGGGCAAGCCGCCGGGGATGGGGGCCGGATCGGGAATAATGGAAGCGGCCCCAGCCGGGAGAGCTGGGTTTTCTCCGAGCTGAGGTCGTTGTTTCCCTTCTCTTGAGGCCGGCTATGGTTTTGCAGGAGGCGGCGGGCGTGCCCCGCATCAACGCGCGCGAGTCGGATGTTTTCGACATTTTCAACCTGAAGCATTATCTCGGCCCTAACCCCTATCTCAATACAGCCGCTTTCACCTTCGACTTTGCCCTTACCCAGTGCCCACAGCCGCTGCCCATTGATGTCTACCTGTCCAAGGTCTGCTTCCATTTCCCCCAGTTGCAGGAGGGATCTTATCCTTCCTACGCCCACTTGTTTGCCCGGCTGGTGACGGAGGTGAACCGGTTGCAGATGGATCTCCACTTGCAGAAGTGGAGCTGTCACCTGTTTCCAGAGTATGTGCGCATCGCGGTGCAGACCTTGCATGGCCGTACCACTCGTGCCGCGGTTTATTTTGCTTGGGATTGGCTGGAAGCCATCGCCCAGGGGGAGCCCTTCGACGTTGAAGGGGAGATGCGCCGCCTGCAGCAATTGTTTCGCAACTCGGTGTACGGCGGGCCGACGGTCTATGCCCTCCTGCGGGCTGCTCACGAACGCGGGATCCCTACCTACTACCTATGGGATGAAGGGGTGATGCAGTATGGCTATGGTCGCAACCAGGTGCGAGGGGTGGCCACCACCTTTCACTGCGACAGCCATCTCGACTCTGACTTCACCACCCGCAAAGACGATTGCAAAGCCTTTCTGGCGGCGCAAGGGTTCCCCGTGCCCCAGGGAGAGGTGGTCGCCTCTTTGGCAGAAGCTTTGCAGCAAGCGCAAGAAATCGGCTATCCGGTGGTGCTCAAGCCGGTGGCCGGCCACAAGGGGATAGGGGTAACAGCAGGCATTCAAACCCCGGAAGAACTGGCCTTTGCCTACGAGGTAGCCGTGGCAGCCCTTCCCCCTGAGGAGCCCATCCGGCTGATCCTGGAAAAGCATCTGCAGGGCACCGATTTTCGCCTGTTGTGTGTGGGAGGCCGCTTTGTGGCGGCCACGGAGCGACGCCCCGCCTCAGTGACGGGAGATGGCCAAAGCACCATCGGGCAGCTCATCGAGCAGGCCAACCGGGATCCCGCCCGTTGGGATACCCCCACTTCTCCCCTAGGGCCGATCCAATGGGATGAGACAATGGAGCGCTTTCTGGCAGAGCAAGGCTTGACAGTGGACAGTGTGCTGGAACCGGGGCGGACGGTCTATCTGCGCAAGGTATCCAATCTCTCGGCGGGAGGAGTGAGCCGCGATGTCACGGCCACCGTCCATCCCGACAACGTGGTTTTGGCCCAAACCATTGCCCAGCAGTTCTCGCTGGTGTGCTTGGGCATCGATGTCATTGCCCCCAGCCTGGAGCGCTCCTGGAAGGAGGGATCCCTGGGGATCATCGAGATCAATGCTGCGCCAGGTGTGCTCATGCACCAAAAACCTGCCATTGGCGCGGGAGTGGATGTGCCGGGGGCAATCCTCGACCATCTGTTTCCCAAGACGGCCCGCATCCCGATTTTGACCTTCAACCGCCTCACCTTGGCGGAGGCGCACACCTTGGTGGAGCATATTTTGTCCCACCGCCCCAACGCATGTGTGGGATCCGTCTGTCGGGAGGGCGTGCTGCTAAACCACAGCTCTAGACCCCTGCAGGGCAGCCTCTTTCGCCAGGTGAAAACCCTGCTGCGCCATCCCCAACTGGATCTGCTTTTGGCGGAAGCCGACGCAGAGACCCTGGAGCGGGAGGGCTTGGCCTACGAAGGCAGCGATCTGGTGGTGCTGCGGGATCCCTCCGATCAAGAGCTGCAAACCCTGAAACGGGATCTCAACCCCGGCGGCGCCCTCTTCCTGCAGCGGGGATCCACCCTAACTTTGACGGTGGCGGGCCAGGCGGAGCGATTTGAATTGCCGGGGACAGACCTTCAGATGGGGATCCTGCTGCGCTCCATGACCCTGCGGATCATCTGCAGAACCATTAGCCAGATGCTGAAGAACTGGTCTGGCTGAGGGGTTTTGGATTTTCTTCAGATTCTTGTAAAAGGGTAGGCAAAACAAGGGATCCCTGCTGGGGAAAAAGGCCGGCCAGCCAGTCAGCTCTACACCCCTCGGAAAGAAGCGCTATCATAGAAGTCCGTCGAATAAACTCCCTTCGTAAAACCTCGCGAGGCAGATCGGATGGATTGGGTAGAAAAGGTGCTGGAAAAGATCCGGGAATGGGTGGAACGTGTGATCGACACCCTGCTGGGGAACCCCCAGCCTCAACCTGCTCCCATTCCGGTAGAAGATGGATCCCATCGTCGTCGTTAATCCGACTGCCATTGCCCCCGGCGGCGAGCCTCTCAGCCTCTTGGTACTGCATGGCCCCAACCTCAACCTGCTGGGGGTGCGAGAGGTGGGCATCTACGGCTCAGTATCCCTAGAGCAGATCGATCAGGCTCTGCATCAGCAGGCAGAAATGCTAGGGGCGAAGCTGGAGATTCTCCAGTCCAACCATGAGGGGGTGCTCATCGATGCCATTCACCGCGCCCGCCAGCAGCATGTCGGCATTCTGATCAACCCCGGCGCCTATACCCACACCAGCATTGCTCTCCGAGATGCCATTGCAGCCGTAGGATTGCCCACTGTGGAAGTCCACCTGAGCAACATCCATCGCCGCGAGCCCTTCCGCCAGCACTCTTACATTGCTGCCGTAGCGGTTGGGCAAATCAGCGGCTTCGGGGCACAAAGCTACCTGTTGGGACTACAGGCTCTGGTGCAACACCTGCGCCTGCAATCTGTGTAGGACCTGTGTAGGTGCCCTCAGCTCTCCAGGAACTCCTGCACGGCTGTGCGAATAAAAGCTTCATCCTCGGGGTTTTGATGAGGATTACCGGCCCGGTGCCCCCAAATGGAGGGGATGATCTTGTAAACCGCGTTCGGGATCCATTCTGCCTCAGCCCGACAATCTTCTGGGGTGAAATACAAATCCGTCTGGGCGGGCATCACCAATGTTTGGGCCTGAATTGCCCTCAAAGCAGCCCGATAATCTCCCCGGTGAATGGGGTTGTCGCTGATATCGCAGCGGATCCAAGTTTCGATCATCGATAGCAAATTCTGCGGATCCCGGCGGCGGTAATTGGCCTCCCAGCCTCGCTCTAGATAATCTTCGAGAGAGGCATACCCCAAGGATTCATAGCATTTTTGGTTGAAAAAAGGTTGGGAAACAGCCCAACTGGCGTAGATGTGGGCAAAAGCTCGCAGACCCCGCTCTGGGACACCCGTAAATCGACGACCGTTCCAGGCGGGATCGGCAGTTAGGGCTGAGCGCAAACTCTCCAGAAAAACCCGATTGTGAACTGTGGTCTTGGCGGTGCCACAGAGGGCTACGATTCGTTCCACCCGCTCAGGAAACAGGGATCCCCAGTGATAGGCTTGCTGAGCCCCCATCGACCAGCCGTAGATCAGGCGGATGCGTTCGATCCCAAAGTGTTGGCGAATCAGGCTCTCCTGCAGGCGCACATTGTCCCAGTGGCTAAACCAGAAGCCATCTTCCCGCAAGCCACAGGCTGGATCGTTGCTGGGGGAAGTGGAAAGGCCATTGCCCAGCATATTGGGAATGAGGATAAACCACCGCTGCGGGTTGAGGATGCCGTCGGGACGGATCAGCCACTCCAGGTCGGGATGCTGAGCCCCATAGGAGGTGGGGTAGAGGATCAGGTTGTCTTTTCGGGGGGAAAGAGTCCCGTAGGTGGCGTAGGCGAGCGTGATTTGGGGCAGTTGGATCCCGCACTGTAGCTGAAAATCGTTCAGGCTCCAGGTGTAGTGAGTCATGCCTGAAATTGTTCAATCACCTGACGATGAACCCGCACATACCCCTGCCCTAGATGAGCCAGATGGGGCTTGAGGTATTGATGGGCATCGGCCAAAGCATGAAATGGAATGGAGGGGTAAAGGTGATGCTCAGCATGGTAAGGCATATTCCACATCAAAAAGCGGATTGGCCAAAGGGTAAGGGTGGTACGGGTATTGGAGAAGGGATCCTCGGTTTGGCTACAGCCTGTGTGCTCTGCCAGCAAAATGAAGCGCAAGATCGGCTGCCCTACCGCCAAAGGCAACAGCCACAGCCACACTATCCAGGGATCCCCCAGCAGAAGGGAGAGCAAGCTCCCAAGGCCGTAGACCCCTAGCTGCAACCGCACCGAACGAATGACCTCTTGGCGGGCCGATTCAGGAATGTAGGGATAGCCTTGCAACTGGCCGCTGGCTATGCGGATGTAGGTCTTCACCTTGCCGATCCACCAAGTCAAGCCGCTCAGCTCGAGCAAATACTCCGGCCAGCTCTGGGGTTTGGGATCCTCCAGCTCCGGATCCTTGCCCGGAATCTGGGTATAGCGGTGGTGCCATTTGTGGTATCGGCGATAAAAAGTGCTGTTGTAAAATGAGAGCAAGCCCGCCACCCAGGCTACCCCGTCATTCAGTTTTGGGCTGGCAAAAGCGGTGCGGTGTACACATTCGTGCAAAGCAGCAAACATCGTCGCCAAACTGGCCCCGTAAACCACCAGCGCCGGCAGGGCAATCCAGCCATTGACACCTTTCTGGGTCACCCACAGGCTGCCACTCACCGCCATCACCGCCAAATGTCCCAAAAGCTGCCGGAGCCCGGCTGAATTGGAGCGGACATTCAGTTGTCTGAGGCGCTCGCTCGGGATCAACCGTTGCGGATCCGGCAAAATCGGTGTTGTCTCGACAGCCATGGCCTGTTCTTGTGAGCTACGAGAATGGATAGAAGTTATCCAATATCAGATCAAACCGAGGCCAGACCTTTCCGCCTGTGTCCAAGACAACAAAACCCTGGACCAAACTCCTAACCATGACTGCGGGGATCCGGCTGACTGGGGAGGGCGCGCCTGCCCCGCTCCAGCTCAGACACCGGCCCGATGTTGGTCAACTGCAGGGGCTGTCCGGTTGCTAGAGCCAACACATTGGCTCGCAGAATCGACGGCGGCTGTTCGCCAATCGCCGATCCCAGCACTTCTCCCTGCCGATCCAAAAACAGAAAATGAGGGATGCCGTTCACCCGGTAGCGGCTCAGCTCCGGCAGCCACTTGGGATTATCCACATTGAGCATGACAAAGTTGACTTGATCGGCAAATTCCTTTTTGAGATTGGCCAGGAGGGGCGCCATCGCTCGGCAGGTGCTGCACCAATCGGCATAAAACTCCACCAAAGAAGGCTTGCCATTGGCCTGAGCTTGCTCCCAAGGTATGGCTTCTTGGGCTAGAGCCTCTATGTTGCTGCCCGCCTGACGACCCTGGCTGGCCAAAAACAAACCCACCGCTAAGAGCACAGCTGCCGCGGCAACCAGCCCGTTGCGCAACCGTTTTGCCCAGTCTTCCTTCATCTTTCCTCACCTTGCTAGGCGCTGGATCTGACCTCAGCCCTCGCCTTCACTGTTTTAGCATCCCACCCTGTCCCACCGGTTCCGGCCAGAACCGGGTCTATGCCATCCCACGATCTTGGGCCGGGATCCCGGCTGGAGAAGAGGGCCAGGTGAGCGATAATGGGTGCGGCGTTTGCACCGATGGCTCAGCGATGCGCATCTCCTTGAAGTGGCTGCGAGAACTGGTGGATTTCCAACTTTCACCCGAAGAACTGGGAGAGGCCCTCACCCTGGCGGGGTTTGAAGTGGAAGAGATCGAAGACCGCCGCACCTGGGCAGAGGGGGTGGTTTTGGGCAGGATCCTGGCTGCCGAGCCTCATCCCAACGCCGACAAGCTGCAGGTTTGCCAGGTGGATTTGGGATCCAATCGGCCTGCCACCATTGTCTGTGGAGCTGCCAACGCCCGCCCTGGGATCCTGGTAGCAGTGGCCACGCCCGGCACCCATTTGCCCGCCCTCTCCCTCACCATTGCCAAAGCCGACAAGCGGGGGGTGATCTCGGAGGGCATGATCTGCTCTCTGGCCGAGCTGGGGCTGGAGAAATCTTCCGAAGGGATCCACGAATTCCCGCCCGACTTGGATCTGGAGGTTCATCCGCTTGGCTCTGATGTGCGTCCTCTTTTGGGCTTGGACGATGTGGTGCTGGATCTCACTTCCACCGCCAACCGGGCCGATGCCCTGAGCATGGTGGGGATCGCCCGCGAAGTGGCTGCCCTCACCCGCAACCCGCTGCGCCTGCCCCCCGTCCAGCCTCTTCAGGCCAAGCCCATCCCCAACTTTCAGTTGCGCATTGCCGACGCCAAAGCCTGCCCCGCCTACAGTGGCGTGTTGATCGAAGGGGTGAAAGTCGGCCCTTCCCCCGACTGGCTAAAACACCGACTGGCCGCTGCCGGCATGCGATCCATCAACAACGTAGTGGATGTTACCAACCTGATCCTGCTGGAATGGGGCCAGCCTTTGCACGCCTTCGACTGGGATCGCCTGCTCCAGGTCATGGGCAAGAAAAAACCCACCATCGAGGTGCGCTTGGCCCAGCCGGGAGAAACCTTAAAGACCTTGGACGGCCAAACCCGCACCTTGCAAGCCGACAGTCATCTCATTGTGGCCGGCAGCCAACCGGTAGCTCTGGCCGGGGTCATGGGAGGGGAAGAAACCGAAGTCAGCTCGACCACCACTCGCATTTTCTTGGAAGCAGCCCTATTCGATCCAGCGGTGACGCGGCGCTCGGCCCGGTCTCAATCGCTACGTACCGAGGCTTCCACCCGCTATGAGCGAGGGGTTAACTTTGCCACCCTCGATCAGGCCCGGGATCGGGCGGTGCAGTTGATCCTGGAACTGGCAGGGGGAGCAGTGGCCGGCCTCACCACCTTTGACCAGCAGCCCCCCCTGGAACGCACCCTGAAATTGCGGCTGTCGCGGC
The DNA here is from genome assembly GCF_047462195.1 of Synechococcus sp. R3-13. Taxonomy (NCBI): domain Bacteria; kingdom Bacillati; phylum Cyanobacteriota; class Cyanophyceae; order Synechococcales; family Synechococcaceae; genus Synechococcus; species Synechococcus sp. R3-13. The sequence continues at coordinate 24,940 of NZ_JANSIO010000279.1, forward strand.
TGATCGATGTGTTGGGGGACGAGGTGCAGGCGGCGGATGTGGAGGAGATCCTATCTGCCTTGGGCTTTCAGCTCTCCCGTTGCGAAGGGGCCAATTCCCAGAGTGCCCTCTCCCCCGCTACCGAGACGGCAACCGTGGCCAGCTGCGTTTGGCAGGTCGTCGTTCCCCCCTATCGCCTGCGGGACATTGAGCGGGAGATCGACCTCATCGAGGAGTTTGCCCGTCTCTACGGCTATGACCGCTTCTCAGAAACCCTACCCACCGAGCCGCAGGTGGGATCCCTTTCGGCGCGGGAAACATTCACCCGCCAGATCCGAGAAGTGCTGCGCGGCATTGGCCTGACGGAGGTATATCACATCTCCCTCTGCCCGGCGGAGGAGAATGGATCCCTGGTGAGGATCGCCAATCCACTTTCGCCTGAATATTCAGCCGTGCGCAATGCGCTACTTCCCGGCCTGGTGGAGGCCTTCCGCTTCAACTGGGATCAAGGCAACGGCCCGCTCCAAGCCTTTGAAATCGGTCGTGTTTTTGCCCATGCCCTTCCCCCCAACCCCCACCCTTACCGGGAAGCTGAGCATATCGGCGGTATCTTGGGCGGGGATCCCAATCCCCACGATTGGCAGCACCGCAACCGACCCATGGACTGGTTCGAGGCCAAGGGGCTGCTAGTCTCCGCTCTGGAGCGGCTGGGATTTGGCCCGGAGTTTCGTCTGGATCCCCCTGAAGAGCAATCGTCCCTGCTTCACCCCGGTCGCCAGGCCAGTTTGTGGATTGAGGGATCCCGCATCGGTTTGTTCGGGCAACTGCACCCCCGCCTCTGTCAGGAAAAGGGGCTGCCAGATCAGGTCTATGGGTTTGAGCTGCAGTTGGATCCCTTGCTGGAAAGCCTGGAGAGACGGGGCATTGTGCAATTTGTCCCCTTTTCGCCCTTTCCTGCTGCCGATCGGGATATCGCTTTCTTTGCGCCACTCGACCTTGCCGTTGGTGAGATCGAGAAGGTTATCCGTCGAGCGGGCGGAGAACTTCTCCAATCGGTGCAGCTTTTCGACGAGTACCGGGGTCAAGGCGTACCTGCAGGGCAGCGCAGCCTTGCCTTCCGCCTAGTGTACCGTGCTCCCGATCGCACCCTCACGGATGCGGAGGTAGAAGCTCTGCAAAACCAGGTGAGGGCGCAGTTGACAACACAATTTCCGGTTACCTTGCGCAGCTAGCCGACCACTTTACCCCAGCCGGCGGCGGGCTACCCTTCTCTGGCAGCATTTTCATCAGCAGTTTGGGCCGGCGTTGCTTGCTTCTGTGCCGGACGAATGGCTAGGACGGTTGGTGGGGGTGTCGGGAGATCTGATCCAACGTTGCCGCCAAGAAATGAGGATCCCTGCTGGCGCTTTGGGCTGCAGAGAGCAAGATTGAGACGGGGGGAGCCCAAGAGAGAAACTCGAGCGCTTGTTTCACCAAAAGACAAGCTGCTGCCGCCTCAACCCCAGCAAAAGGACGGCAAAACACTTGGTCAAAGGAATTGGTGGCTTTCCGGCTGCAACACTATCTCGCTCGGTACAGCACCAGCGGGCGCTGTAAGGGCAAAGCAGATGGCTTCCGCAGCCGTGGCAGGGCTGAGCATCTTGTCTCGTTGCACCTTCAGGCTGATGGGATCCCAGAAGGGTGAGTCGATGCCCCCGAAGTAAAACAGCGTAAATCTGACCCCAAAGCGCTTCAGCTCATCGGCCATGCACTTGCTAAACCCGACCACCCCAAACTTGGCCGCACAGTAAGCAGAGGCCATCGCCATGGGATAACGTCCAAGGACGCCGGGAAAATTGAGGATGTGGCCGGATTTTTGCTCCCGCATGGGGTTGGCAGCCAGTTGGCTGGTGTAGAAGCTGCCCTTCAGGTTGACCGCCAGCATTCGCTCCAGGTCTGCGGGGGTTAGCTGGGGAGCAGGCTTCAGGATCCCGGCCCCGGCCAGGTTAATCAGCACGTCAATGCGCCCATGCTTTTGCACCGTTTGGTTGACCAGTGCCTCTACCTGGGCATAGTCTGTCACATCGGTAGGGATCCCCACTCCAGAGGCAGCCCCCAGAGAGAGCGATTTCTCCACCAGAGTTCGCAGAGGCTCCTCTCGCCGAGCGGCCAACACCAGATGGGATCCGGCCTGAGCCAGCATGGGCACCAGGACGCTGCCGATACCCCCTGTTGCCCCCGTGATCAAAATAACTGCCTGCGATAGCGGAGAAGACACGTTACGTTTCTTAAACTCTTTTTCCCATCATACACAGGGATCCCAACAAGCCAGTCACAGCCCCACTGGATCCCTCGACAGAGGTCATCTGAGCGATGGGGAAGACAGAAAGGGCTGGCACAGCCACAACCCACTGAACCCCAAAGTCAGCAGAGTGAGGGGCAGGCCAAAGCGCAGATGTTCCCCAAACGAAAGCACGTAGCCTTTTTTGGCCGCTGCCTCGACTGTGATCAAATTGGCCACCGCCCCAAATAGAGTCAAATTGCCTGCCAAAGTGGAGCCGGCAGCCAGCAACAGCCAAGCGGTGGTCTCCTGTCGGGGCAGGAACGATTGCAGCAACAGCACCGCCGGCACATTGGAGATGAGGTTGGATAAAACGGCCACACTACTCAGCAGGGCAAGAGGGGATCCCGCCAGACTCTCTGCCAAGGATCCCAAGCTCATCCCCCAAGCAGTGACCAGCTCTCCCGTTGCCCGCGTTAGGATGAACAGCCCGGAAAACATCACCAGCAGATTCCAGTCCACCTGCTCCAAAAATCGCTCTGGCTTCAGCCTACGGGTAATCAACAACAGGGCCGCCGCCACCAAAGCCGATTCTGCCAAGGGAAGTCCGGCTACAAAGGCCACAAACAGCCCCCCCGTAATCACCACGCTCTTGCGCAACAGGGGCGGGTAGAGCCGCAGCGGCAGCCAAGGCACCCGAGCAAAGGGTTTCAACGAGCGC
>NZ_JANSIO010000280.1:0-2156 GCF_047462195.1 Synechococcus sp. R3-13
CGTGGGGGGTGGGGGTGGCAACGCGGTCAGTCGGATGGCGGCCAGCAACCTTGTGGGCGTCGAGTTTTGGAGCGTCAACACCGATGCGCAGGCCCTTGCCCAGTCCTCGGCAGTGAACCGCTTGCAAATTGGGCAGAAGCTGACTCGAGGCTTGGGTGCAGGTGGTAACCCGGCCATTGGCCAGAAAGCTGCAGAGGAATCCAGCGAAGAAATATCGGCAGCCATCAAAGGGGCAGATCTGGTCTTCATTGCCGCCGGCATGGGGGGAGGCACGGGCACGGGTGGAGCACCCGTCATCGCCCAAATTGCCAAAGCCAGTGGTGCCCTGACGGTGGGAGTGGTGACACGGCCTTTTTCCTTTGAGGGCAAACGCCGCAGCAAGCAGGCCGAGGAAGGGATCCAAGCGCTGCGGGAGGCAGTTGATACCCTGATTGTAATTCCCAATGACAAGTTGCTTTCGGTGATCTCCGAGCAAACCCCTGTCCAAGAGGCTTTTCGCGTTGCTGATGATGTGCTGCGGCAGGGGGTGCAGGGCATCTCGGATATCATTCTCATTCCCGGCATGATCAATGTGGATTTTGCCGATGTGCGCAGCGTGATGGCCGATGCCGGCTCTGCCTTGATGGGAATTGGCATGGGATCCGGCAAGTCCCGCGCCCGCGAAGCCGCCATTACCGCTGTATCTTCGCCGCTTTTGGAAACCTCCATCGAAGGGGCTAAAGGTGTCCTCTTCAACATTACCGGTGGGCCGGATTTGTCCTTGCATGAGGTCACGGTGGCTGCCGAGATCATCGCCGAGGCAGTGGATCCCGAGGCCAACATCATCTTCGGCACCGTCCAAGACGAGCGCATGCAGGGGGAAGTGCGCATCACGGTCATCGCCACCGGTTTCCAAGAGAAAGCCCGTCCAGCCGCCATCCCTGCTGCAACCAAAGTTTCTGCCTCCAACAAGTCGGGGGTTCCCAAGCCCACTCCCACGGGCTCTGGGCTGCCGCCTCGACAGCCTCCGGAGCCTGAGCCGCCGATGTCTGGAGGCTTAGATATTCCCGAGTTCTTGCGCCGCCGACGGCCCCCTTCGTAGGGTAGGGTGAAGGTATGCTGGTATCTTGGTGCCGGTTGTTGAGGGTGGGGAGTGCTTTGGGGTTAGGCCATGAACATTGTTGTCTTGGCGGGGGGTCGTTCGGCAGAACGTCAAGTTTCTTGGGTAACGGGTAAAGCCTGCAAGCGAGCTTTGGAGGATTTGGGCCACCGGGTGAAGGTGATCGACCCAGAGGAGGATCTGCCGCTGCGCCTCTGGCAGGAACGGCAAGCCGGCTGCGATTTCGTTTGGATTGCCCTGCATGGCCCCGGCGGCGAGGATGGGGTGGTACAGGGGATGCTGGACTGGCTGGGCCTGCCTTACCAAGGATCCGGGCCGCTGGCCAGTGCCCTGGCCATGGATAAGCTGGTCTCCAAGCAGATCTTTCGCGCCGCGGGGATCCCTACCCCCGATTGGCAGGTTTGGGACGACCAAAGCCCCCTCACTTGGGCTGACTGTGCGGCAGAGTTGGGATCCCCACTGGTGATTAAGCCCAGCAACAACGGCTCGACGGTGGGCATCAGCATTGTCCGGGATGAGAGGTCATTTGCTCAGGGGCTGGAGTTGGCCCGCTCAGTCTCGTCGCGGATTTTTCTGGAGCGCTATGTTCCCGGAAAGGAGATCACCCTCTCGATCTTGTCCGGCCAAGTTCTTCCGGCCATTGAGATCATCCCCGCCCAAGGCGACTTCTACGACTACGAAGCCAAGTACGCACCCGGTGGCTCGCGGCATTTGATCCCCTGTTCCCTCAGCCCGGCAGGGTTGGCCCGCTGTGAGGCGGCAGGTCTGAAGGCCTACCAGGCGTTGGGGTGCGAAGGCTTGGCGCGGGTGGATCTGCGGGTGGATCCCGAGGAAAATCCTTGGGTGTTGGAGGTGAATACACTGCCCGGCATGACCCCCACTTCCCTCTGTCCCGATGCGGCGGCAGCTCTGGGGTGGACGTTCACCGAGTTGGTGGAGCGAATGCTGCAGGATGCCTTGCAAAAAGCCCAATTGACCGGATCCCGGCATCCTCAAAGTTCATCGGCGACTCTCGGCAACGCTCCGTAAACTACCCGACCCTGACTGCTTCGCAGTA
>NZ_JANSIO010000281.1:0-2269 GCF_047462195.1 Synechococcus sp. R3-13
CCCGGTCTTGAGGAAGAGGAAGGGGGATCCCTGGAAGAAGGCCTGCCGACCGAATTGGCTGCCCCCATGAGTGAGCCGATCCCTGCCCCCGATGAAGATACTGCCAGTCCTGGCTCTGCCCTCTTCGAGCTTGACGAGCTAGACAGCCTGGATCGCGAACTTGCCGGCATGGATGGCGGCGAGCCGGTGGGGGCCTTCCACCCAAACGAGGGGGCGATTGGGGGGATGAGCCCAATGGCGGAGACCGGCAGCGGAGCGGCCCAAGTTCTGCTGCCCACGGCCTCCCTCCCTATTCCCAGTGCAGGCGAACAAGGGGCAAGAACCTCTGCCGGGATCGCCAACCGACCGATTGCGGATCGGCAATTGGCCATAGCGCTTATCCAAGGAGCGGTGAGCTTGGCTGCCGGGCTGGCGATTGGCCTTGGGATCCCGGCCAACGGGGGAGCTCGCTTGATTGCCGGGGTGATCGGAGGTGGGGTGATCGGCACAGGAGCAGGGGTTATCCTTGGAGCCGGCAGTGCCAAACAAGTTCGCTCCACCGCCCAAGAGCTGGCCAGTCATTTTGCCGCCTTGGCTCAGGGGAATTATTCAGTACGAGCCACAGTCAACACCCACGATGAGCTGGGGCGCTTGGCCGACAGCTTTAACCAGATGGCGGCTGCCATCGAAGCCAACTTCACCGAACTGAACCAGCGGGCTGCCGAGCAAGGGCAAGCTAAGGAAGACCTACAGCGCCAGGTGATTCGCCTGCTGGACGACGTGGAAGGAGCTGCCCGTGGAGACCTGACCGTGCGGGCAGAGGTGACTGCCGACGTGCTAGGGGCTGTGGCCGACTCCTTTAACCTGACCATTCGCAGTCTGCGAGACATTGTCAGCCAGGTGAAGCGGGCTGCTGCCGCCGTGAACGATGCCGCCTTGCAGAACGAGGACTTTGCCCGCAGCCTCTCTGCCGATGCTTTGCGCCAGGCGGAGGAGATCTCCAACTCCCTCAACTCCATTCAGGAGATGACGGACTCCATTCAACAGGTGGCCAGCAACGCCCGCGAAGCGGCCAACGTGACCGCCCAGGCCACAGAAGCAGCCTCTCGAGGCGGAGAAGCTGTGGATCGCACGGTGCGTGGCATCCTGGAGATCCGCGAAACCGTGGCAGAAACCACCCGCAAAGTGAAGCGATTGGCGGAATCCTCGCAGGAAATTTCCAAAATCGTGGCTTTGATCTCTCAAATTGCCTCTCGCACCAACCTGCTTGCCCTGAACGCCAGTATCGAGGCGGCCCGAGCCGGGGAATCGGGACGGGGTTTTGCCATTGTGGCCGACGAAGTGCGACAACTGGCCGACCGAGCCGCCAAAGCCTCGAAGGAGATCGAGCAGATTGTGTTGCAGATTCAATCGGAAACCAGCAACGTGATGACGGCCATGGAAGAGGGCACCCAACTGGTGATCGAGGGGACGCGGCGGGCCGAGCAGGCCAAGAACAGCCTGGACGAGATCATCGAGGTCAGTCGCCGGATCGACGAGCTGGTGCGGGCGATCTCTCAGGCCACTGTGCAACAGACGGAAACCTCTCGCTCTGTGGCGCAGGTGATGCAATCGGTGGAGTTGACCGCCAACGAGACTTCTAAAGAGGCGCAGAAGGTGGCAACTTCGCTACAACAGTTGGTGAGCATTGCCCGTGAGCTGCAAACTTCTGTCGGTCGGTTCCGGGTTGGGGATGAATGAGCAAATTTGCTGTTTTGAGGGCATTCTAGGGGCAAGGATCCCCATGAAGGAGAAGTCCCCGCTCTTCAATGGCAGTGGGATCCCCCTGTTGCAACTGTTGGCCGGACTTTTCGCCCAGGCGAGCCTCACCCTGTCCGGTCTGTTATTACTGAATGAAAACTTGTGGGCTGTAGGAAGGGCCTCCTGCCATGAATGAAGAAGCACAGAAGCGGATCCTCAGTTATTTCATCGAAGAAGCCCGCGACCACTTGGCAACGATTGAACAAGTGCTCCTCAGCCTGCGGGACAGCATGAGCGATCCCGAGCTGATCAACGAGCTGTTCCGAGCTGCTCACTCCATCAAGGGGGGAGCTGCCATGCTGGGTCTCACCAGTATCCAACGGACGGCCCACCGCATGGAAGATTTTTTTAATATCTTTCGCTCTCGCCCAGGCGGAGTGCCCGTCGATCAGCACCTGGAAACCCTGCTGCTGCGGGCCTTTGATGGGCTTTCGATGTTGTTGGAGGAGCTGCAGAGCCCCCGCGGCCTCACCCAGGAAGTCAGCAACAC
>NZ_JANSIO010000282.1:0-872 GCF_047462195.1 Synechococcus sp. R3-13
ACTTCTCTTCACCACTGTCCAGATTAAATTGAGGAATGTGATCTAAAATTTTGCGCCCTTCCAGACGACGGCGACTCTTACGCTTTCTTCTCCTAACCAATGTAAGCCTCCTGTAGAAGGATGACCGAACAACCGCAACCGCAAAGAATATATCAGCGCTGCTTAAGAAAAGCAATAACTTTTACCCATTTTTGTTATCATCTTTTACAAAGGCAATAAAGACAGCAGTCGCCCTCAAAGCCCTTGAAGGGTTACTTATGGACGCATGGACGCGCCCAAAAAAATCTAATCGGGAACCTTTCTCCGAACAAAAAATCCTCCAACAATCGCCTGCAAAGAGAGCTGGCGATTGGGCGTTTGCTAGGTTGACTGCTGATATTGATAGGGGATCCACGGGCTCTGACACCTGCGAAGAAAGTCAGATGCCGATGTGGGAGATCCGCATCAAATCTGACCCCTAGCCTAACATTAACAAAAACGATACTCAACAGAACATATACCTAAGCTCAGCTTCAAGACAACCCCCTTTGGGCTGAAGTGCTAAGTCAATTGCCAATGCTGCAAGTCTGGAGCTGCTCAACCGAGGAGAGAAAGGGGCACTCCGGTGCCGGGCTACCGTTGAACAGCGCATGTAAGACTGTACAACCAACTTCTTGTTTCTACAAGAGATCCACTGCGGATCCCCAGCATGTCCACACAGCCCTTTCGCGAGTTCATCCTGGGAGCCCTGGAGTGAGGAGTTCTGGTACCGTAGGGATTGGATAGATCCCGCGCCAGGTGACCGGCAAGCTGGGATGAGCTTGATGGGCATTCAGGACTGCGTTGAACCGATTAGACGGAATTCAGCTAGAAATCGCAGGAGCCCCGCACTG
>NZ_JANSIO010000283.1:0-7042 GCF_047462195.1 Synechococcus sp. R3-13
TTACTTAACTCAAGCTCAATGCAAAAAACAAAGCAAAAGATTCAAAGTCTCAACTGCAAAATCGCTGCAAAAAAAGTTGCTTTTCCAGGGATCCCCTGCCAACCCGAGTTGTCTTAGATCCCAGAGAGGTCTTCACAACTGGATCCGGACACAACAGAAACTTCAGTCCACAAGGGATCAAACCACAGCGGCAGCAGCGCGATCGAAGTAGGATTCGATTTCGGCAATCAGAGCGCTGCAGTCCCCCCGGGTGATGCCGTTGGGGTCGTTTACCACCGCCACTGCAGCCTTTTTCATCTTTTGGATGCCGTTGGCCACCGAGCTGCCGGGGGTGCCCAAGGCTTGATAGGTTTCCCGCAGGCCGTTCAGGCAGCGCTCGTTCAGCACACTGGCATCTCCGGCTGCCACTGCGTAGGTGATGTAGCGGAGAATAATGTCCATGTCCCGCATACAGGCGGCTACGTTACGACTGGGGTAGGCAGGGCCACCGGGAGCGTTCAAATTGGGCTCCTCGGCGAACAACTGACGGATGGCATCGGTCACGATCTTGGAGGCATTGCTGGTGAGGCGGTTCACAGCATCCAAACGCTTGTTCCCCTCGGCAATTACCTGCTGGAGAGCGGCAAACTCGTTCTCTCCCAAAAAAGCGCCTTTGGAGTCAGCTTGGGCAACAACTTTGCCAAATACATCGTTCATGGTTTTGAATCTCCCTAGCGAAAGTAAAAGAGGTTATGAATCCACATTCCCTGCAGCGGACAAGAGAGCACCTGCCGGCCAGGAATGCAACACCGCTTGGATCCCCAGTGCCGAGAGGTGCTGTTTAACTCACAGAACCGCCGACGGGATCAAAGCCGATAGAACCAAGATGAGCAAGCGAAGCTCGCCCCCAGAGCCAGGCCACCATCTACGGGATCGGACTTGGACAAGAAGCCTCAGCCGCTGCTGGCAACCTCAACTGGCAGACGAGAAGAAGCTGGCTCGCCTTGTTTCCAGTCTTTTTCTACCGCGAAGGCAAGAAGCGATGAAATCAAAAAATGTAAATCGGCTTTACCTCGCGCAAAAGGTCTTAGATCGGTTTCCAACCTGCTTCCCATCTGGGATCCCGGCCAATGCTCCCTATCTTTCGTAGCGGCAGTTTTTTACAAAAGAGAACGTTTCTTGACCTAGCTTTACAACGTGAAGAAAGATGTCAGCCCCGATCGCGGCTTTGCAGCTTGCAAGGGATCCATTTTCAGTATCGGAGCGAACATTCTCATAAAGGATACATAATTTAACACTTGCTGCAATCCTTGGGTGGGCCTGAGGTTGGGGCAAAATCTGAGAAGGTTCTCTTCGATTCCCTAAGATTTTCGGTACACACCTTTTACAGAAGTTCTGGATGCCCGCTTATGCCTATTGGGTTGGATCGCACTCCTTCCCCGGAGCTGCTGCAGATGGCGCGCTGGTTGGCAGGAGACTTCAGCAACCAAGAGCAAGCCTGGGAAAATCCACCGTTTTTCGCCCAGATCCGGGTGGCCTATCGCCCCTTGCCGGCCCACGTTTTGGGCGGGATCGGCTTTTATGTGGAGCAAGCCTACAGCGGCCATTTGGAGGATCCCTATCGGCAGGCGGTGGTGGAATTGACTCAGGCAAGCGCTGGGATCGTGATTCGCAACTACCGCCCTCTGGAGCCGCAGCGGTGGCGGGGCTGTGCTCGGGAAAGGGCAGACCAACTGAGTCAACTGCAGGCTGCCGATCTGGCCTATCTAGAGGGGTGTGATGTGCAGGTGAAGAGGCAGGGATCCCTCTTTGTCGGCGTGACGGAGCCGGGGTGCCGGTGTTGCGTGGTGCGCAACGGCCAAACCACTTATCTGCAGACCACCTTGCACCTGAGCGAGAGCGAGTTTTGCAGCCATGACCGAGGGATGGATCCCATCACCCACCGACAGGTTTGGGGGGCCCTGGCGGGCGCTTTTCGCTTCCAAAAGGTAGTCGATTGGCAGGCAGAGCTGCTGCTGTAGGCTTCGGCCCAGCCAGCCCTGCAACCCCACAGTTGACGACGGTATTGCGCACTCTCCCTCAGTCGGCCTTGTGTACACTGTCTTTGGCCGGGATCCAATATTGCCGCGCGATGCTTCCGGGTTCGAGCATGCTGGCAATGGGAATGTTCTTTGCCGCTTGCAGACAGGATACGCTCCTTATCGGCTTAGTGTGGGTGTTCAATGCAGGTGAGGTCAAGCCCAAAGAATGAGCCACGGTCTGGGTGGGCTTGGCACAGCCCTTGGGGAATGGCAATCGCCCTGGTTGGGATCTTGACCTTGCTGCTGCTCGGTGCCGGCTGTTCTGGCCAGGGGGAATCTGCAGCTTCCCCCCCTGCGTTGATCCCTCTCCCACCTCAACCGGGAACCGAGTCGATTCCCATGCCGGTGCGCACGCTGGGCAACAGCCGCTTTAAACTGCTGGGCTTGAACGTGGGGGTGGCCGGAGCCGGTGCAGAGTTGCTCCTGGATACGGGCTCGGCAGGTTTGCGCATTGTAGCGACGGCGGCAGGTCGCTTTGGCCTGGAACGGACGGGGATCCCTTCCACCGTGACGTTTGGAGATGGCACGCAATTTATCGGCGTGTTGGCCCGCGCCCCCTTCAGCATAGGCGGGATCCCCAGTCGAGAGCCGGTAACGATTCAGTTGATCGACCGGATCACCTGTGTGGACGCCCTGGTGGCCAGTTGTTCAGAGAACTTGTTTGGAGAAGGGCGGCCCTTCGCCGGGATCCTAGGCACGTCCTTGGATGAGCGCAGCCCCGACCGCGAGCTGTTTAGTCCGCTCACCCGCCTTCCGGGCAATTTCCGCTCTGGGTACATTATTCAAACGGGGGGCTTCAACTCCACCCAGGGCCTGTTCACGGTTGGCCTAACGGCTGCCAACACCGTCGGCTTCAATTTCCGGCAGTTTCCCCAGGTGGGAAGCTTTCCCGATGGCACACCCATCTGGCGGGATGAGGCTTTGCAAGTGGCCTACAGCATTAGCAACACTTCCATTCAAAATGCCCTCAGCCCCACCGTTTTTGACAGTGGTTCTTCCGACATTTTTCTCAATGTCAGGCTGTTGGGGGCAGCTCCTTTCTCCACCTCGACCTTGCCCCCCGGCGCTGAATGGCGAGCTGTGCTGGAGGGGGCTTTTGACTACCGCATTCGGGTTGGCTTTCCCATTACGCCCAGCCGGGATCGGATTTTTGTTAACGGCAACCAAGGAGTGCAACTGTTGGGCATGCCGCTGTTTTTCAACGCCGACGTTGCCTTTGATATTGAAGGCGGTCGGATCGGCTTTCGCCTACGTTGAGACGAAGTTGTTTTCAACATCCAAAAGCATTGGGATCACTTGCGGAGAAGAACTTGCCATGTTCGGCCGAGCCTTGAAAACCGGGAACAGCACGCCGCACAGATGGCCTTGGGTTTGGGGGCTACTGCTGCTCTGTTGGCTAGGGCTGAGCGGGCCGGCTTGGTCGATCAGCTTAGGGGATCCCTTGCCGGAGTGGGCTGAGTCTGTGCAGGTGGGACGACAGCGGCTGCGCGGGGTGGAGCAATACCGCGGCCAGGAACAAATCCGCGCCTATGGCAACGAAGCAGGACGGGTGTTTTGGATTCAAATCAACAGCAGCGCTGACTTGCCCCCGGATTACCGAGACTATTTGGGCGAATACCAACAATTTCTGGTAGAAGCTGTAGAAGTGGTGCCGTTGCGAGCCCGACGGCTGCGCTTCCGCCAGGGAAATCGCAGCGCCGAGTGGCAGGTGGTGGGCATGAGCGGTCGGTTTCAGGCGGAGGCGATCAGCAGAGATTTGGCTCCGCCAGGGTTGTTTGGAGATCCCTCGTGAAGAGCAGGAGAATTAGAGCTTATCCTAGAGATCCTAGAGAGAAACTTGAAACTAGAGTCTGCCAATGAATTTACTCCAGAAGAAAGTTGAGGTTACTCTTAATCGCTTCTTCGTTAAGAGGCTAACTCAGGAGGATCTCACCTTCTACGGATACCATTGCAAGCCAAACCCTCTCCCCGCTCCGGGGGAAGAGCACAAAGCCCTCGCAAGGGTTTGTAATCAGCTAGGTGTAGTGGCTGTTCCTCTAGAGGGCTGCATTATAGCCCGGGAAAAGGTTGACCCCGATAAACTTAAGACAAAGGACGGGGAACTAGAGGAAATTGGACAGAGAGTTCTAAACTGCACCAATGTCCAAGAAAAAGATGCCCTCGAAAGCTTTGAGCGTAGGAGGCTACGGCTGTGTCTCAAATCTTTGTACTCTGGGAAAACCGAAGTTGAAACATCAGGAGGCAGCTTACTTTGGTGGAAGAAGGAAGAAGTTGATTGTGGAAAGGGTTGGAAAATCCACGAAGGAAGAAGAATAGATGTTGTTGTCAACCAGGACAGTGAGCTGTACATAGAGATAGATGTTCAGTACCATTTCTACACGCCATGGACCTTGCATGAGTGGCTTGAGAACTATCCAGATGTCCCGATCCAGTGGGTCCAGAATACATACGATAAACGCCAGACTTGGGAATATCTGGGTATCCTTTCCAAACAGTCGCCGTGGGAGATTCAATTGCCAGAGCTGAACATGAGTCTAGCGGAGTATCATTTGCAGAAGCACAGTGCACCTAGAGAGGAAGTGGAAAGCTCCTGGGTAGTCGAAGTATCTTCAGGTCGAGGGTGTTTTCCCCATCTGTCTCGAAGGCTATCGCCTGTCTTAACTTTGGAGATGCTGGCCAGCATAGAAGATGCTAGAAATCCTGGTAAAAAAGTCAGTGCTTCGGTCATCGAGCATTCTAGAAAAAGTTTAGAATATAGACTTCAAGGGTCTAAAAAAGTTGCAGAGACTATCATAAGAAGAATCTACAAATCTCCCATTGCTCAAGAGAGAATTCAGCCTCTGAAAATAGAGGGCTATATCCTGCCAAGGCCAAGACTACTGGGTCGCAACAATCAAGCAATCGAGAACCCAGCCAGAGTTAGGTACCAAGGATGTGCAAGAGTTGGCGAGACAAAGTTTGGACTTCTAAATCTTGACGATAATAAACGTGAGTATCCTACTGAGGTTCGCAAGTGCCTACTTGAAGTAGCTAAAAAGAGCGGAGCAAGAGTTGAAATAGACTTTTACGCAACCCGTCAAGATTTGCCTGAAGGCGACCTTGCTCAACAGAGGTTTTGGCAAAGCTGGGCCGACAAAGGGATCAAAACCGTTCTGGTTGTCATGCCCTTGTCGCCTAATGAGCACAAGCAAAAGATCCGCTTGCAAGCACTTCGAGCAGGAATAGCAACTCAGTTTATGATTCCTGGAGCTGACCCCTACAAAGCTCTAAATGTCGTACTAGGACTTCTGTGTAAAGCTGCGTGGCAACCCGTGTTGCTTGAACCCCTCGATCATCCTGAGTGCTCCGAGCTTACCATTGGTTTTGATGTGGGGACGAATCGAGAGCTTTACTACGGAACCTCTGCCTTCGCGGTACTGGCCAATGGTCAAAGCTTAGGCTGGGAGTTGCCCGATATACAAAGAGGAGAAACTTTTTCCGGCGAGGCAATTTATCAAACCGTGTCCAAGCTCGTCAATAGATTCTACAACAAATTTCATCGATACCCTAGAAAGGTTCTTTTGATGAGGGATGGCTTAGTTCAAAGAGGCGAATTTGATAAAACAATTGAGGAACTAAGAAAAGAAAAGATTGCTGTGGATATTGTTGGAGTGCGCAAAAGTGGCGCGGGAAGAATGGGGATTCAAGAAGAAGGCAGATATAAAGATGCTGCAATGGGCACTGTCATTTTTGACCATGAACGAAGGTCATTTATGCTCGTAACAAGCCAGCCCATTAAGAAGTCCTCGGTGCCAATTGGCAGCGCAAGACCGCTGCGAGTTGTCCATGAACACGGCAACACTCCTTTGGAAGTTCTGGCTATACAAACTTACCATCTCTCCCAGCTTCATCCCGCCAGTGGTTTTCAAGCCTGTAGGCTTCCTTGGGTATTGCACTTTGCCGACAAAAGCAGTAAAGAGTTCCAGCGCATTGGCAACAGCATTTTTAGTGTGCTGCAGAACATAAACCGAGAGAAGTTGATTGCCGTCTAGCCAAGGGAGGGGATCCCCACCTGCCGGCCTTGCTAGGATTGGGGGGGTGGTTGGTGTTGCGGCTATGGTGGAGATGAATGAGGTCTGGAAGACCTTTCTGAGCAATCCTGTTCCGTTCTGTGGCGGTTTTCTCAGCGGCCTGCTGCGTTTGGATGTGAAGCAAGATCCGCTGCGCAGTTGGCTGGAGTCCCAGGGGCTGAGGGTGGAGGAGCCCCCGCCTTCCGGTCGCTCCGACGGCCCCCAATCCATTTCCATTGAATAGGCGTACTCAATCGGCGGGCAGAGAGTAGGGATCCCTTCCGAACGCTTTCTCTCAGGTGTGGGAAGCGCTCTGATCCGGGCACAAGCAGCGACAAGAAGGGCAGCAAGAGCGGTGTTGCGAGGTGAGCTGATGTTCCCTGAACCCTCCCAATTTAGGAAGCGGCAGGGATCCCTTCGAGGCTGGGGCTATCTCGGCGGGGTGGTGTTCCTGGCAACGGGACTGGTCGGTCTGCCGTCAGGGGATCCAGCCGTGGCCCAATCGGCTCCCTCTTCTCTTGCCAGCCCTAAGCAGGATCCCCAAGCTTGGCTGGAGCGCTACAACGCCGCTCTAGAGCAATTGCCCCCTTTGCCCAACTTGCAATATCGCCAGCAGGTGCGGGTGGAGGGATCCCAAACCTTCACAGCCACGTTGGATGTGCTCTACCGCCGCGACGGCAGTTGGCAGGCTTGGGTAGCCGAAGGGGATCGCATCCGCCTCTTGGATTCGCGCCAATTGGAAGTGGTGAACCAGTCGGATCTGCTGCAGCTGTACTCGGTGTATGTGAGCCGACCGGAAGCCCTCTTGCCCTCGGTGAGCTTTTACTTGAAGGCGGATCCCAGCCGCTACCGCGTCCTCTCCTCAGAACGGGTGGATTTGGCAGGATCCCCTGTCCAGCATTTGCGCCTAGAACCCATTCAGGAGGGCCAGTT
>NZ_JANSIO010000284.1:0-8238 GCF_047462195.1 Synechococcus sp. R3-13
GGGTAAAAATTTCCTCCCAAGGGGGATCCGCCGATATGGACTTTGGCTCCTGCTTGCACCAAAGCCTGCACCTGTCCGTCCACCTCTTGCAGGATGCTGGGGGTAGCCAGAGGCCCCACGTCCGTTTGCGGATCCAAGGGATCCCCTACCTTGAGCCGGCGAAATCGCTCCGTCATGGCAGCCGTGAAAGGTTCAGCGATAGCCCTGTGCAAGATAAATCGTTTGGCGGCAATGCAGGACTGGCCGTTGTTGATCAGACGGGCCGTGACCGCTGTGGCAACTGCTGCCTCCAGATCGGCGCTGGGCAGCACGATGAAGGGATCGCTCCCTCCCAGTTCCAACACCGTTTTTTTCAGATATTGACCGGCCAAACGGGCCAGGCTGGAGCCGGCGGCTTCGCTCCCGGTGAGGGCGGCCCCCCGCACCCGTTCATCCGCCACCACCTCTGCCACCTGGGCTGCTGTGATCAGCAGGGTTTGAAAGACCCCTGGCGGAAATCCCGCCTCCTGAAAGATCCGCTCCAGGGTCAAAGCCGATTGGGGCACGTTGGAAGCATGTTTGAGCAGAAGGGTATTGCCCGCCATCAGGGCCGGGGCTGCACAGCGAAACACCTGCCAAAAGGGAAAGTTCCAGGGCATCACCGCCAAAATCACCCCCAGCGGCTGGTAGCGGATCCCGCTGCGGCTGGCATCGCTGGCGTTCGCGTAAGCGTTGCGTAGCAATATGGAGCGCTCGGCCAAGAATCCCTCTGCCTCCTCGGCATAGTAGCGACAAACCCAAGCGGATTTTTCCACTTCGGCAACGGCAGAGGCCAAGGTTTTGCCCATCTCCAAGCTGATCAGGCGGCCAAACTCCGCTTTGCGCCCCTCCAAGATCTCTGCCACCCGCTTCAGCCAGGCGGATCGCTGAGCAAACGGGATCCGACGATAGCTCTGGAACCGCTCGTGGGCTTGGGCGATACAGCTTTGGATCTGCCCAGCGTCGAAAACGGGGTAGCGAGCCAATTCCTCTCCGGTGGTGGGGTTGATGCTGACCAGGTGCCCCTTCGCGTAAGCGTTGCGTAGCAATATCGTTTTCCCTCAACGCCTGTTTCTCCACTCTGGCATTTGTGCTCTGCCTGGAATAGTGCTCCGCACTGCTACTGCGTTCGCGTAAGCGTTGCGTAGCAATATGGAAAGATTTGCGGAGTGGGGGACTCAGGGTTGCGGGCTGCCGGTGGTGTCTGTTCGGGATGGCGGGGCGGATCCAGGAGCAGACCAGAACTCATAGGCTGCTTGCGACAAGCTGGCGATCAGCCCTTCGGCTCTGGGATCGTTGGGGGTTTCTCGCTTCACCCACACCGCCGCCACATAGCGCCGACCGTTGGGCAAATCCAGGATCCCGGCATCCCCCACCACGGAGCTCAAGGTTCCCGTTTTGTGGGCAATGCGCACCTCTTGACCCAAGTTGGGCCGGAAATAGGAGGGCCGTTGGGTGCGCCAGAGAATGTCCAGAAAACGGTCGCGGCTGCGGCGGCTGAGCATGCGCCCCTGTTCCACCTGGCTGAGCAGCCAAACCATGTCGCGCGGGCTGCTGGTGTTGGTGCCCTCCAGATCCGGTAGCCACCAAGAAATTTGCGTGTGTTGTAGTCCCCACTGGCGAAATTTTTGGTTGAGAGCCTCCCGTCCACCCAGGCGATCGATGATCAGATTGGTGGCGAAGTTGTCGCTGAGGGTGCTCATCAGAGTGGCCGCTTCCAAAGCAGAAACCTGGGATCCGAGGGGTCGGGTTTGCAACACACCAGCTCCCCCTCCCTTGAGATCTTCCCGCAGAGTGAGCCTCTCATCCAGCCGCACCTGCCCGGTTTCCACAGCCTGGAAAAAAGCCAAGAGAATGGGGATCTTAATCACACTGGCGGCAGGAAAAGCCTGATCCGGCCTAACCCCGGCAAAGGCGCCGGTTTCCACCTCCCAGAACAGAGCCCCTGCCGTCAAGCCCGGTTGGTCGGCCAAAGCGGCCAAGCGCTCCTGCAAAGCCGGGATCGCTTCTCCCGGCAGAATGTCACTTGGCAATGCCGGCGGGGGAGGATCCCCAAGCTGCGTCGTGGCCTGTTCTATCCGGCCAGCGGTGGTCGATTGCAGCAGTTGCGAGAGGCCCGCCATCGTCAGGCCCAGGATGAGACTTAAGCTCAGTCCCCTGAGCAACACTTGCCCGAGAGATGGAGAACGTCTCAAGCGGCGAGGCCGGGCAGCCCGTTGGCGCAGACGAGCAATGGCTTTTTGGCGGGCAAGACGCAGCGGTTGAGGAGGGGAAACCGACAGGGATCCCCTGGGGGCAGGAAGCAGGCGACCAGAACCTGTTTGCGGCTTTGACCCCTCTGGAGGCGGGACGGCGTTCTTGGCAGGTTGTGGAGGGCGGCGGGGATCCCGCGACTTCTCTGGCAAAGGCCTACGGCCCGCTAGCGCGGATGGATCGGTGCCTTTCCTCTCCCTTGCTCTGGTCATAAGAACGATTGCCTTTTCCCGACAGCGGTGCGGAGTACTAACGCCATGCTCCTAACAGACAATGCTGACCGTTTCACCGACTCAACTTCGGTGAGCTTGGCTTAATTAAACCCACAAATTGACCAACCTGACCTACGATTGCAAAACGCCCATCAAACTGTCATCACTACACTATGCCTCCACGTCCGCGTTAGCAGTGTGGGGCAGTGACGAGATGTACCATCCCCCGGCCCGGCGGCTCAGAACCCCATCCTTGACCACAGGGATCGGTGGCAGCTCCGCACGGTGAACTGAACAAGGCCAGAACAAGCAGCGTGCTGGAGGAAGAGCCAGGTATGCAATGATTCAAGCGGATCTGCATCTAGTGTGGATCAGTTCCGAATGACTCCGTATATAGTATTGGGTGATGCGGGATCCCCACCCAAAATAGGGGCTTTGCCCCTCGACAGAGGTCGAGCAGATGTTCTAACCTTGGCTTCTAGGGTGGCCCAAGAGCGCTCTTCAAGATAGGTGTGCCGGGGTGTTGTCAGCGATGGCCAACCGGGATCCTAAGGCTGAGAGTGTGCCGCATCGCTAGCCTAAGCCCTGTCGAGCGGGTTTAATCTAGGCAGCTTTTGATTTGCCCCAGGCTGTTGGTTAGTACTTAGGAAGCTGACCCCATAGCAACCAGAACAAGGCGCGATGCCGGGAGTTGAGATGAGAATGACGCGTTGTAATGTAGTATCGCCTGTGCGCTCCCTCTGCCGCTGTGCAGCTCAGGTGGGCGGCGTAGCCGGGATCCTGATCGGAACAGCTTGGGGGGGTTTGGCTGTGACTCCTGTTTGGGCTCAGGAGAATGCCCTACTGGCTCAGGCAGCCGCAGGCCCCATGAGCCGGCAAGAGGTGGCGGAGCGGCTAAATCTGGTGCCTGTTTTTGCCATTGTGTCTCAGAACGGCACCCCCGTTGTCGCCAATGTGGAGCGGGATGGCCGCACCATCCAAGTGGTTTCCTTCTGGCTGGATCAGGCCCAGGCCCAACAAATGTTGGAGCAGGTGAAAGCCAGCAACCCCGAGATAGCCAGTCAAGCCCGGGTGGTGCCTCTCTCGCTGGGGTATGCCTACGAAAAATCGGAAGAGGAGCGCGCCAAGAATAGTGACCTGTATTTTGAGGTGGTGCCTCGGGCTTCTGATGTGGAAGCAGCCAAGCAGGTGCTGAAGGAAACCGGTCAAGATGTGCCTGCAGAAGCGATTGGTGTGCCTCTGTTCTATGGCCGCTCCGGAGAGGGGCTGCTGACCATCGAGCAGGATGGCCATGAGGTGGTGCCCTTCTTCTTCGACCGCAACGATTTGCGGAGGGCTTTGGATCGGGCGGCGGCGCAGAACCCGGATGTAGTTGGAAAGACCCAGATTGAAGTGACCTCGCTGGCCATTGTGGTAGAGCGTATGCTGGCCCCCGACGCGCAGGCCGATGTGCAGAAAATTGCCTTTATCCCCTCTCGCTCGGCGCTGGAGTATATCCAATCCCTGGCCCGGCCTGCCAATCCTTCTGCAAGTCCCCAGCCTCAGCGTTAACCTAAGCCCCTGATGGGATCCCCGTCTGCTCTGGTGAAGCGGTTAACAGAGTGGCGCGCCCAGGCTCTGAGGGCGGCAAAAGCGGCTGGGATCCCTGCCGAGGAAGTGGACATTTTGCTCAAAGAACGGCTGGGGTGGGGGCCGTTGGAGCGGCTGATGGGTCGCGCTCCGGCTGGGGAGGGGGATCCCCTGGAGGAGGTGCAGGCCCTTTGGCGGCAAAGGGTGGAAGAGCGCATCCCCCTACAGTATCTGTTGGGCAAAGTTGAGTGGGCGGGCTTGAGCTTACGGGTGACGCCGGCGGTGCTGATCCCGCGCCCGGAGACCGAGCTGCTGGTGGAGCAGGCTTCCCTCTGGCTGCAGGCTAACCCTCTGCCGTCCGGCTCCTGCTTTGCCGACCTGGGTACAGGCAGCGGGGCGATTGCCATTGCGTTGGCCCATCAGCACCCCCAGTTGCGGCTTCTGGCCGTGGATTCTAGCCCAGAGGCCTTGGCTATTGCAGCAGACAATGTGGCAGCCCACCATCTGCAGGAGCGGGTGAACTTGCTGCTGGGATCCTGGTTTGTGCCTTTGGATCCCTGGCGGGGGCAGCTGCGCGGCCTGGTTTCCAACCCTCCCTACATTCCCTCTGCCGAGCTGGCCTCGCTCATGCCAGAGGTGCGACTGCACGAGCCGCGACAAGCTCTGGATGGGGGAGAAGACGGCCTAGCCCACTTGCGACTGTTGATTCAAGCAGCACCGGATTACCTGGCCCCGAACTCCTTTTGGGCGGTGGAAGTGATGCGAGGCCAAGCCCCTTGGGTGGCGGAGCAGTTGCGAGATAGGGGCTGTTATCGGCAGATCCAAGTTCACCGAGATCTGGCCGGGGTTGAACGGGTGGTCAGCGCCCACTTCGTCGGATAGAAAAGGGTAGGATCCCATAAGACAGGGTATTGCCGCAGCCCGATTGCCTCAGCGGGACGTAGTCCTCGCTGTCCAAAACTCAAAGATCCAAACCCAAGGATCTGAACCTCGACGGGATCCCCCGTCTTTCCTTCGGAGCACCTCTTGAGGAAACCCTTGCCTGCAGCCAAACCCGATCCACTCCCCCAGCAGGCTGCCTCTGCCGACAAGCAAGAGGCTGTGGATTGGCAATTTGCTTTTGAACGCTCTGAGGTGATGCGAGCCTTTCAACAAGAGTTGCTCGTCAGCATCGGCCATGAGCTGCGCAATCCCCTCAGCAGCCAGATGGGATCCCTGCAGTTGGTGTTGTCGGATCTATGTGACTCTCCCGAAGAGGAGCGGGAATACCTGCAAAGTGCCAAAGAGGCGGTAGAGCGCCTGATCAAGCTGCTCGAGGAATACACCCGCCTGGCTCGCCATGACCTGCCCATCCAACCTCTGCGACCGGAACCGACCCGACTACGCCCCCTCCTGCAGGATGTGTACAGCCTAACTCGCCTACAGGCCCAGGATCAGGGCATTCGCTACGAATGGCCGGTTCTACAACCAGCCCCAGCCTTTGAGGTGCCCCTTCTCCCCGACAGCCTCACCGTTTGGGCGGATCCCCACGGCTTGGTGCAGGCGCTGCTGGGAGTGTGTCGCTGGGGCATCCGCACCCTACGCTACGGTTCGATGGCTTTGCACCCCTATCCCACCGCAGAAGAAGAGGGGCGACTGTGCCTGGGGTGGAACCTTGAGGGGCGATGCCATGTGCCCATTCAAACAGAGGGCTGTGCCGTCTGGCGGGTAAGCGAGCGGCTCCTGAGAGAAATGGGAGGCCAGCTGGAACTCTGCGAAAGCGGCCCCTACCGAGTTGGCATCAAGGTGACCCTGCGCCTCGCCCATTGAACCCCAGGCCAGAGGGACTTGGGCCTATCGGCTTCTCAAAGCTGGCCAGTTGGCATCTGCCCTCTTGATCAAGCCGGGGATGTCGCGCTCCCAGTTACGCTGTACCCGCTGGTTGGCGTTCAGGTATAGTTTGTCATCAACAATTTTCCAGGCAAAGGGATCCACCGGGTAAAGGTAGTTGTGGGCCACTGCCCAGGCACAAAACCCGCCGTACTGGGGGGCAAAGCGCTCTGGGTCGTTGCGAAACCGCTCTCGATTGTCGGCGCTGGCAAACCTCCAGGTCACCCCTCCCCACTCCCATTCATACGCTGGGGATCCCTTGACCGGCTTGCCATCGATGAAATAGGCCACCGGGTCATAGCCCCGCAGGGCCAGGCCATCCGTCGCAAAAAAGGGGCCCGGGGATCCCTCCTCGACAGCCCCAACGACCTGTCCTTGGGCTGGGAGAGACAGGAGCCAAGCTGGGTGAGAAGCAACAGCCCCAACCATCAGCAGCAGCGGGATCAAAGCCCAACGATTTTTGACCATCACGACCTCCCCAATCCTCAATCGAGATAAAAATCTCCTCCACTTCCAGAAAAGCACTGCGCCCTTCCTCTCAGATTCAAAAAGAGACCTGAGAAGACCCTGGCTTCTGCGGACTGGGAACAGTCTGGCCGCAGCGGGGAAATGTGCCTGTGATTTGGATCGGGGAGATCCAATCTAAAAAAAGCTCAACCTTCTCGGCGCAAGGCCAATTCCGCCCGATCCAGTTGCGTTAGCACCCGCTCCACCTTTTCGGGGTTGAGAGGCCGGTTGGAAGTGCGGTACTGGGAGGCCAGCGTGTTAAACACCGTGCGCAAAGTGGTAAAAGACTGCAGCTTGTCGTAGCGATGGCCGTGGTAGCGCCCAGAAAACTCCTGGATGGCTTGCATGGCTTCCGCTCGCGCCTCTTCCGGGTTCATCAGGGGATCCCCTTCGGAAAGGACGGTGCGCAGGGTTTGGATCAAGGTCATGCTGTCTTCGTAATACTTGCCGGTGAGACGGGCAGCCTGAGCAACTGAACTCCCTGATCCCAGCAAAAGGGCTACAGACAGGAGCAGGCTGACAAGACGCAGAAAAAAAGTTTTGAGCATGGGGAACCTAATGTAACTTATTTTTAAGCATAAGCCACAGCAACACCAGAGGAGTCATCCAAAAGATGCTGTTCACGCCCTTCAGCGACTTTCTGCAGAGGCTAGGCCAGTACGGATCCCATTGGACAATGTTAGCCCTGATCTTGGGGTTTGCCTGTGCTCACAGCGGATTAGCCTACTTGCGGCCCTGGGGGGAAAGCCGGCTGGGATCCCGTCTGTACCGCATCTTCTTTGCTCTGGTGAGCCTCAGTTTGGCACCACTGTTGCTGATCTATTTTTTTAACCACCGCTACGACGGGGTGATTCTCTGGGATCTCCAAGCCGTCCCAGGCATTCGCACCACCGTTGCTCTTTTGTCTGCCCTCTCTTTTTTCTTTTTGTATCCGGCCACCTTCAACTTGCTGGAGATCGCCGCCATTCGCAAGCCGGAGATCCACCTGTTTGAGACCGGGATCATCCGCATCACCCGTCATCCGCAAATGGTGGGCCAGGTGATCTGGTGTGTGGCCCATACCCTTTGGATTGGCTCCAGCTTTATGGTGGTGACCTCGCTTGGGCTCATTGCCTACCACCTGTTTGCGGTTTGGCATGGGGATCACCGCCTGGAGCGGAAATACGGGCAGGCCTTCCGCGATCTCAAGGCGCGCACCTCCGTGATCCCCGGCTTGGCCATTCTGCAGAAGCGACAGCAACTGCGCCCGCGAGAGTTTCTGCGCTGGGCCTATTTGGGGGTGTTCAGCTTTGTAGTGATTCTTTACGCCTTCCATCCACAAATGGTTTCTGCAGCCAGCCGAGTTGCCTGGTAGCATGATCCCAAAGAACTTCTTTAGTTTGGGAGTGATGGCCTTGCAAGTTGCTTTAGATGCTTTTAATCAAGAACTTTTGACAAGTGATGGGTTGGTTTTGGTGGATTTCGGCGCCCCTTGGTGTGGCCTGTGTCGCTTCATTCAGCCGATTACCGACCGTCTCGTAGCCGAGTGGGGAGGGGCGGTCAAAGTACTGCGGGTGAATGTAGACGACAATTTTTGGCTGCCGCGCCGCTATCGGGTGCGCTCTTTGCCAACCCTAATTTTGTTTGAGAAGGGTCAAGAAGTGCAAAGGCTGGAGCACTTTGCCAATCGCGATGAGGTGATCCGCCGCTGCGAGCAGTTGTTTCTTGACCACCTGCGCTACCTGGGTTCGGGAGCCTGCTCATCCTCGTTTGAGCCCCAAGCCCCGCCGCCCGGCGTGTAGAGGGTGATCACGTCGCCGGCTTTTAGGGA
>NZ_JANSIO010000285.1:0-11319 GCF_047462195.1 Synechococcus sp. R3-13
TGCAGCACCGCCGCCATTGCCGCTGCCGGGCTCAGACTCCCAGGCCGATAACACCGGCGTCACCACCCGCCAGGCCGCTTCAACCTCATCGGCACGGGTAAACAGCGTTGGATCCCCCAACAGACAATCCAGGAGCAGGCGATCATAAGCATCCGGTGTACTCGCTCCAAAAGCCGTCCCATAGCGGAAATCCATGTCCACCGAGCGAGTGCGGATCTCTGGCCCCGGCATCTTGGCCTCAAAGCGCAACGAGATACCCTCATTGGGTTGGATGCGCAGTACCAGGATGTTGGGACTCACCTCCCGAGCTGCCGATTGGAACAGGGAAAGGGGCACCTGCTTAAAGTGAATGGCCACCTCCGAAACCTTCTTGGGCAGGCGTTTCCCAGTGCGCAAGTAGAAGGGCACCCCCTTCCACCGCCAAGTATCACACTCCAGTTTCAGAGCGACGTAGGTGGGGGTTTTGGACTGGGGATTGACATTGGGCTCCTGCCGATAGCCCAGCACCGGCTTGCCGGCAATCCAGCCAGGGCCGTACTGCGCCCGCACCGCTGCGGCTGCCACATTGCGGGGATCCGCTAGGCGGGTGGCCTGCAGCACCTTGGTCTTTTCGTTGCGCACCCCATCGCTGCGCAGTGAGACAGGTGGCTCCATGGCCGTCAGGCAATAGATCTGCATTAGGTGGTTTTGCACCATGTCTCGCAGGGCGCCGGCAGTGTCGTAGTAGCCGGCCCGATCCTCCACCCCCACCGTCTCCGCCACGGTGATCTGCACATGGTCGATGTAGTTGCGGTTCCAGAGAGGCTCGAAAATGGCGTTGGCAAAGCGGAAGACCAGCAGGTTTTGCACCGTCTCTTTGCCCAAGTAGTGATCAATGCGGTAGATCTGCTCTTCCTGGCAAATTCGCTGCACAAGGCGGTTGAGTTCCTGGGCCGAGGTGAGGTCGTGGCCAAAGGGCTTTTCGATCACCACCCGCGTTTTGGTCGGATCGGCCACCATGCCAGCTGCCCCCAGCTGTTGGATGGCCTGAGCATAAAAGTCCGGCGCCACCGCCAGATAGAACACTCGGTTGCCGCGGGTGCCCCGCTCCTCATCCAACTGGCTGAGCAGTTGCTTCAGGCGAAGATAGCCTTCTGGATCCCCGATATCCAGGCGGCAATAGAACAGGCGGCTGGCGAAGTCCTGCCAGAGGGCCTCCGGCCCCAAGTCCTGGGGGGCAAACTCCTGCACGGCAGCCCGCATTTTTTCCCGATAAACCTCGTGAGTCCAATCGCGGCGGGCCACCCCCACCAAGGTAAACTCCGGCGGCAGCCGTCGCTGCACAAACAGCCGATAGTAGGCCGGGATCAGCTTGCGGGCGGCCAGATCCCCAGAAGCGCCAAACTGCACCACAATACAGGGATCCGGGGTGCGTTCTTGGTTGAGACCAACGCGAAGGGGGTTTTCTGCCAGGGTTACCATAGGCCAGCTTGGCTCAAAGAGAAGGATTGGGAAGAACCTAGGGCACCAGAGAACCCTCTAGGCAGCGCAGCACTTCTTCCACGTTCTCGCGGCTGCCGATAATAAGGGGCACCCGTTGGTGGAGAGATTGGGGGACGATGTCTAGGATGGCCTCGGTGCCAGTGGTGGCTGCCCCGCCCGCCTGCTCGGCCAGAAAAGCCAGGGGGTTGGCCTCGTACATCAGGCGCAGCTTGCCCTCCGGTTTTTTCTGGGTGCCGGGATAGAGGTAAACTCCGCCCTGCAGGAGAATGCGGTGAAAATCCGCCACCAGAGCGCCGCTGTAACGGGAGATGTAGCCATCGCGGCGGTGAACATAGCGAACGAAGTTTTGGATCCCTTCGCTCCACCGGCAAAAATAGCCCTCGTTGAGGCTGTAGACGGAGCCGCGTTCAGGAATGCGGATGTCGCTGCGGGAGAGGATAAATTCCCCCAAGCTGGGATCCAACGTAAAACCGTGTACCCCCTTGCCGACGGAATAGACCAATTGGGTGCTGGGGCCGTAGAGAATATATCCCGCAGCCAGTTGGCGACGGCCCGGTTGCAGCAGGTCTTGGTTGTCCGCTTCCGGGCGATCCTCAAGAGGGTGAAGGACGGAGAAGATGGAGCCGACGCTGAGGTTGGCGTCAATGTTGGAGGATCCATCCAGGGGATCGATCATCAGGGCCAAGCGGCTGAGGGAGCAGTTTTCCGGCAGGCGAGCCGGGGTTTTCATCTCTTCCGAGACCAGCCGACACACCAGGCCCGTTTGCTCCAAAGCGCGAATGAAGGCCCGGTTGGCGTAGTCGTCCATCTGTTGCTGTTCTTCCCCTTGGACATTGACGCTGCCGGTAACCCCCAGCGCCCCTTCGATCAGTCCTGCCTGACTCAGCCGCCGGGCGATCATCTTGCCGGCCAGGGCAATGCGGTTCATCAGGGCGCTGAAGTCTTGGGCCTCTGCCGTAAAACTGCCAAACTGCTGTAAAACATGACGGGAGAGGGTGAGCACATCCCGCAACATCTCCCGTGAGGACTCCGTCCCGCTAACGCGGTCGGCACTGCTGGGCACTGCAGGCGAGGGGAGAGGAGAGCTGAGAACCATACGAGGCTTCGCCAACACGAAGGGGAAACACCAACACCCAGGATCCCTGGCCCCCATGTCTTGACTCGGTCTCGCTAACGCGATTGGAACCTGGGATCCCTTCTATTAGGTAAGCTGGCCGATTCCTGGCGCAGGTGCAGACAACTTACAGAGTTGCTTCAGATTTGGTTTGGATCCCTCTTTCCGGGAAAGCTCATGTTCCCCCGAAGAAACGCGGTAGGATGAGTTCTACCCCTTTTCTCCTCTCCCTACTTCGTCCCGGTTTCCTCTTGCAATGATGGCCAATTCCCCTTTCCCGCTGCGCAGCCAAGTGGTTACCCAGGGAGTACAGCGCTCCCCCAACCGCGCCATGCTCAGGGCCGTAGGCTTTCGCGACGAAGACTTCGGCAAGCCCATTGTCGGCATTGCCAACGCCCACAGCACCCTCACCCCCTGCAACATCGGGATCCAAACTCTGGCGGAGCGGGCGGAGGCGGCTTTGAGAACGGCGGGCTGTATGCCCCAGGTGTTCGGCACCATCACCATTAGCGACGGCATCTCGATGGGCACGGAGGGGATGAAATACTCCCTGGTGTCGCGGGAAGTGATTGCCGATTCCATCGAGACGGTGGTCAACGGCCAGAGCATGGATGGCCTCTTGGCCATTGGCGGCTGCGACAAGAACATGCCGGGGGCGATGATCGCCATGGCCCGCCTCAATGTACCCTCGATCTTCGTCTACGGCGGCACCATCAAGCCGGGTCACTACAATGGCCGCGACCTCACCATCGTCAGCGCTTTTGAAGCCGTAGGGGAGTTCAGTGCCGGGCGCATCTCCGAGGAAGAGCTGCTGGCGGTGGAGCGCCACGCCTGTCCTGGTGCGGGATCCTGCGGCGGCATGTACACGGCCAACACCATGTCCAGCGCGTTTGAGGCCATGGGGATGAGCCTGCCCTACTCCTCCACCATGGCTGCAGAAGACGAAGAGAAAGCCGAAAGTGCCGCCCAATCGGCCAAGGTCTTGGCAGAGGCCATCAAAGCCAACCTCCGCCCCCGCGACATCATCACCCGTAAAAGCATTGAAAATGCCATCTCGGTGATCATGGCCGTAGGGGGATCCACCAACGCCGTGCTCCACTTTCTGGCCATTGCCCATGCGGCAGAAGTGCCCCTGACGCTAGATGATTTCGAGACCATTCGTGCTCGCGTGCCTGTCCTCTGCGATCTCAAGCCTTCAGGGCGGTTTGTGGCCACCGACCTGCACCGGGCCGGCGGGATCCCCCAGGTGATGAAAATGCTGCTCAACCACGGCCTGCTGCACGGGGACTGCCTCACCATCTCCGGCCAGACCATCGTCGAAGTCCTGCGGGATGTGCCGGACGAGCCTAGCCCGGATCAGGAGGTGATCCGCCCTTGGCACAGCCCCCTGTATCCCCAAGGGCATCTGGCCATCCTCAAGGGGAATCTGGCTCCCGAAGGAGCAGTAGCCAAGATTACCGGCGTCAAGAACCCGAAAATTACCGGGCCGGCGCGGGTCTTCGATTCAGAGGAGTCCTGCCTGCAGGCCATCCTCTCCGGCCAGATCCGAGCAGGGGATGTGGTGGTCATCCGCTACGAAGGCCCCAAAGGTGGCCCCGGCATGCGGGAGATGCTCTCGCCCACTTCGGCCATCATCGGCGCCGGCTTGGGGGATAGCGTTGGCCTGATCACCGATGGCCGCTTCTCCGGCGGCACCTACGGCATGGTAGTGGGCCATGTGGCTCCCGAAGCCTATGTGGGGGGCACGATTGCCCTGGTGGAGGAAGGGGATCTCATCACCATTGATGCCCCGGCTCGCCAGTTGCACTTGCATGTGAGCGAAGAAGAGCTGGCCCGCCGCCGCGCCCGCTGGTCTCCTCCTGAGCCTCGCTACAAACGGGGCACCCTAGCCAAGTACGCCAAGCTGGTCTCCAGCAGCAGCCTGGGGGCAGTGACGGATTTGAACCTGTGGGATTAATTTCCCTCACCCCCGGCTCGTCTCCCAGAGGGAGAATTGGTACTTGAGAGATAGCTCCAGATTCCTGACCCTGCAGGGATCAGCCTTGCTGGGTTAAGTGCAAGAAAGCGGCAGAGATGAAGGATCCCTGCCGCTGGGTTTTATGGGCTGACGGCCTCAGAGACAACTAGGTACCGATGATCCCGCCGTCATTTTTGGTGATCACCACCACCGCCGAGCGGGGGTAGAGATTGGGGTCGTAGTCTGGCCAGCGGGAATCGACCTTGCCGGCAGCAAAGTCGTCCTCGCTGGTGCTGGCGCCTGGGTGCTGCACGTTGATGAACATGGTGCGCTGATCGGGAGTGGTGACCACACCGGTGATCTCCTGCCCAATCGGCCCGGTTAAAAAGCGGCGAATTTCCCCTGTATCCGGATCGGCAGCCAACATTTGGTTGTTGCCAAAAGGCGCAAACTCCTCTTTGTTGAGATTGCTTTCGCTGGTGTCGGTCTGGATCCAGAGGCGACGGCTGGCATCGAACCACAGACCATCGGGAGAGTTGAAGATATTATCTGCATTGAGGGGTTGACCTGATAGGGTGCGGCTATCTTCAGGCGGCCCGGCCAAGACAAAGAGATCCCACTCGAAACGGGTGGCTTGAGGCCGGTCGTTGGCTTCCTTCCAACGGATGATGTGACCCCACTTGTTTTTGGGACGGGGGTTGGCAGCGTTCACCTGGTCTTGTTCCCGACGGCTGTTGTTGGTCAGGGTGAAGTAGACCATGCGGGTTTGCGGATCCACCGCTCCCCACTCAGGCCGGTCCATTTTAGTAGCACCGACAAAATCCGCCGCCGTGCGGGTATTCACCAACACATCTGCTTGGCTGGTGAAGCCGTTTTCCGGGGTTAGACCGTTTTTCCCAAACACCAGCGGCAGCCACTCCCCTGTGCCATCTTCGTTGAACTTGGCCACATACAGGGTGCCATTGTCCAACAGATGTCCACCCGCCGTTTCCTTGCGGTAGGGCTCGGCAGAGACGTACTTGTAGATGTACTCAAAGCGGGCATCGTCCCCCATATAGGCCACAATCGGCTGGCCTTCCACCGGCGGCTGAAACACCACGCCTTCGTGGGCGAAGCGGCCCAGAGCGGTGCGCTTCTTGGGAGTGCTGCTGGGATCAAAGGGATCGATCTCCACCACCCAGCCAAAAGTGTTGGGCTCATTGCGGTAGTCTTGAGTGGCATCCGCAGCGGTGGGGGTGGCGTTGAAGCGGATGAACTCGTCTGCCTTGTTGCTGGCCAGCTCCCAGCCGTAGCGGGAAGTCTCGGTGCTCACGCCGTAGCGCTTGTGCTCCCGGGGCAGGTTGGGCTTTTGGTCGGGGCCTTTGCTGGTGTTGCTGAAGTAGTCCGCCCAGTTCTCCTCACAAGTAAGGTAGGTATTCCAGGGAGTGACGCCGTGGGCGCAGTTGTTCAGGGTGCCACGGGTCATCGTGCCTTCGGGGCTGAACTTGGTTTTCACAAAGTCGGATCCCCGCACCGGGCCGTGGATCTCCATGAGGGTAAGACCGGTGATGCGGCGGTTGAGGCGATCCCGCACCACTTCCCAACTGCCGTCTCCCTGCTGCTTGATGTGGACAATGCTCACCCCGTGGCCATTCAGCTCTTTCAGCACCTGGTCGGGATCGCGGGTGCCGTCAGGATTGGTGGGATACAGGTCGGAATCCAGCTTCTGGCCCACAGCCGCAGCATGCATAAACCGAGGCTCAACGTACTCGTGGTTAAACACCAGCAAACCCTCGGTGGAGCTGCCCTGCCAGGGATCCTTCCCTTCGATGGGGAAGAAGTGCATGCCATCGTGGTGGCTGCCCACCTGCATTCCCTGCTCGGCACCGGTGTTTTCCAGCTTGAACTGTGGATAGGTGCCGGTGATGGGAGTACCCCAAGCCAGCAGCGGTCGGGCAGTGTAGCCTTCGGGCACCACCAGTTTGTCTTCCGCGCTCACAGGAATTGCCTTGAAGCCCAGCAAAGCACTGCCACTGGCGGCTTTTGCCGATTTGGAAGCACCGTTCAGCGCAGGCAAGCCAAAAAAGGTGGCCACCGCTGCAGCAATTCCCCCCTGCAGCACTTGACGCCGCTGCAAACGGCTCTCCAGGATGCTGCTGAAAGTGGGGTTGGGAGAGTGGTTACACATAGGCTCGTCTCCAGGACGAAGCTTAGGGCCATGCGAATGGATACTCACGTTGACTTCTCCTCTTGTCTTGACAAGTTTTGTTTAGAAACTTGGCGAGTCTTATAAAACAGCACCTAACCCCTGCGCTACTCTATTCGCGCATGAGGATAGGCACTACAAAGTTAGTGGCTTGAAGTTAAGAGAAGACTAAGCTCAGATTAAGCCTTGCAAGTGTAAACAATTTCTTTAGATTGAAGCAGCAGTTTCTTAATCATTTGTTGCAACGAGAAGAAGACTTGGTTTAAGTCAATTAGATCAAGTGCCAATAAAGTAGTCTGCAGTCCTTAGAATTGCGATTCTTATGCGATTCTTAGAGGTCTTTTCGTAACCTAGAGAACAAATACACCCCATCTTGGTGGTACAGAAGCTGGAATTGAGTTTCCTTCTGTAAAGCTTCAATCAGGACACGGGAAAACTCTGGACTGCTGCGCCACCCCGGATGACGGGTGTTGAGCAACACATAATCAAAGGGATCCCATTGAGAGGGCGGGGATCCATTGAAGCGGCCCTCGTCTGTAAAGTAGATTACAGGTCGCTGGGTGAGGTGAGGGCTGATCTCGTGAGTGGTGAGGACGCCCCCTTGGGTGGTGATCTGGGCAAGAGCCTGTCGGGTTGCCTGCCAAGTGTCCAGGGAGCTGAGATAAATCGAGCCGAAAAAGGTGTATTTCCCCAAGGCCAAAAAGGCCAGCGAAGACCAGATCAGGGGCAGTTTTCCATCTTTTATAAAATGGCTCTGGAAGAGGTGATTTTTCACATTCTCGATGACAGCTAAGAACAAGAAAGGAACGATAGGCAAAGCGTACTGATGCACCAGATCTCGATAGGCGGGGTTGCTGGAGAGTATATTCAAACCCAGGGTAGGCAGGGCAGGGATCCAAGGATCCCAATGCCGCCAAGAGAGGCCCCAAGCCAAAGGCGCAACCAATAAAAATCCATAAAGCAGGGTGTCCAGAGAGAAGACTTTGCTCAAAACCGGCATCGGTCTTATGATTAAACCTTGAACAATTTCCGCAACAGAATTCCCTAGATAGTCGTAATGAGAAACGGCTGCCGGCTCGCTGCCGCTGAAGTGAGGAATGACCCCAAAAGTGGCTATCCCAAACCAAGCTGATCCTGCTGCAATTGCCGTCCAGCCGCCCACTTGGCAGCGCCATTGCCAGCGTTCTTGAATTCGTCCTCTTTCCCAAAGCAACAGCCAGGCTCCCAGGGCGACAACATTGAGAGACAACACTGCTTTACAGCCGAGGATGCCGCTCAAACAGAGAAGGAACCCCCACAATTTTCCAGAGCGAATGCAGAGCACAGCCGCCAAGAAAAGGGGAACGGCCAAAACCTCTGGATGAAAATCAAAAAGGTTGGCGTTAAAAATGGCCGGATAGAGAAGATAGGCTGTGGCAATCACCATCACTTGGCTGGGATCGACCTTGGCCTGAAGTGCAAGGTGATAAATAGCCAATGCTCCCAAGGTTAACGCCAGGGATTGGAGCCCAAACAGCCAATAGACCGAGGGGACAATGGGGTACAAAAAGCTGATGGGATAGAGAATAAAGGCTGCGTGGTCTCCCAAGATGTGGATCCCTCGAATGGTCGAAAACGGAACCTCTCCCCGACTGATTAGATAGATGGATTGGTCGAAGATGCCAAGATCATATCCTCCAGACTGAAACAGGTGATGCCGGACAACACTACAGCCAAAG
This sequence comes from Synechococcus sp. R3-13, assembly GCF_047462195.1. NCBI lineage: Bacteria > Bacillati > Cyanobacteriota > Cyanophyceae > Synechococcales > Synechococcaceae > Synechococcus > Synechococcus sp. R3-13. The sequence continues at coordinate 8,457 of NZ_JANSIO010000285.1, forward strand.
AGAATGAAGAAATTAAAAATCATGATTGCCAGCAGAAGTGGAGGCAGAGGACGATCCTTCATAAGAACTAGGGCTTTTGATTTATAGATTTTGGCAAGGTAACTTTATCGCTTTTCTCAGCCTTGCGTGACATCCTAGCGAGATCTGGATTCGGCAGAGGCTCCGCCGCAATTCCGGACATTTCTCTTTCCTCGGGAGTATGAGGAATGGCTCAAGCTTGTTGGAGATAACGATACAGATGAGTTAGGACTGGTTACGACAAGAGGGTGTGATTTGGCCCAAGATGGCAGCATGTCTTGCCCCAGTTGCTTCCGGTAAATTGTTGGTCTTACCTTGCCAGGTTTTATAGGCCAATACCGCGAAGGCAAGAGCCTCTTTGGCCTTAGAAGGGATCCCCACTTGGTCGGAAGTCAACAGGGTTGTGGTCGGCAGTTGCTCCTGCAGCAGTTGCATGAGAACAGGGTTTTGGGTGCCGCCACCGCTGAGAATAACTTGATCTGGGGTCGCGGGCAAAAAGTCCCTATAGGCTTGGGCAATGGAGCAGGCTGTGAACCCCGTGAGGGTGGCAATACAGTCGTGAGCAGATATAAATTGGGTCCAAATTTGCTCCAAATAAAGGGATCCAAAATACTCCCGACCAGTGGTTTTGGGCGGTGCCTTTTGAAAATAGGGATCCCGCATCCATTCTGCAACTTTTTCCCAGTGGACTTGGCCTTGGGCAGCCCATTTTCCATCGCGATCAAAGGCTTGTTGTCCTTGGCTGGCCCGCATCACCGCCAGATCGATCAAAATGTTGCCGGGGCCAGTGTCGAAGGCCAAGGGGGATCCCCCACTGCAGAGGCTGGGGAGATAGGTGAGGTTGGCAATGCCGCCGATGTTTTGGGCCACACGATGAAGGTGGGGATGCCTCAACAGCAGCCAATCCACAAAAGCTACCAAAGGTGCGCCTTGACCTCCTGCCGCCATGTCCCGCGCCCGAAAATTGCTCACCACCGGGATCCCGGTCAGCTCGGCAATCACCGCAGCTTCACCGATTTGCAAAGTCGAAGCTTCTGGCCCACCGGGGTTATGCCAAAGGGTTTGGCCATGGCTGCCGATGAGATCGATCTGTTGGGGGGTAAGATGGGCCGCCTGGATCCCTTGCAAGGCCGCTGCCGCAAAAGCTCGACCCAAGCGAAAGTTCAAGGTGCAGATGTGATCTACCGTGCCGGTTTTGGGATCCGCAGCCCGCAAAATCTCTGCCCGCAGCGTCGGGGAATAGGGAATTGTTTGGAAATGTATCAACTCCCACTGTAGGGAATCGTCGCCCTCGATGCGGACGATGGCTACATCGATCCCGTCTACAGAGGTGCCCGACATTAAGCCAATGACAATCATTTTGCTGGCGGCTCAACCAGAGGCTTGAGAAGGTCTAAAGTTTTGCCCCCTTTCCCCTTCCCCTTTTTAGGATACAGGCAGGGTATCCAGAGCTACCGTGTGGGGGACTATGAGTGAAGCCATCCGCTACGACCTTCTTTTGGTGGGGGGAAGCTCCTCCAACTTGATCTTGGCCCACCGCCTTTTGGATCTGGCCAAGCTCTCTGGGCTGAAAATCTCTATTGCCATTTTGGAAAAAGCCCGCCAATTCGGCGGTCACATCGTCAGTGGCGCCATCTGCAACCTCCAAGTGATCGCCAAGCTCTTCCCCGATTTTCAAAGCCAAGGATTTCCCCACGAAGGCCGGGTGGAAGCCAATCATCTGAGCGTGCTGGGATCCCAACAGCGCTGGGATCTGCCGGAAGCGGTGATCCCGCCGGGATTTCGCAAGCAGGGGCAGTTCATTCTCACCCTCAGCCACGTCATCCGTTGGCTGGCCGAAACCCTGCAGGAAAAAGCCAAAGGGATCCCAAATGTTACCCTCGATGTGTTCCCCGGCTTTGCCGCCCATGAAATCCTCTACAAGGGGGAGCGGGTGATTGGGGTACGGGCAAGCGATTCTGGCCAAGTGTACGAAGACTGTATCTTTGCCGAACTCACCTGCTTTGGCGACAAAGGCTTCATTTCCAAAGATCTCATCGAGAAGTTTCAACTGCGCCCCAACCCGCAATTGTGGTCGGTGGGGGTCAAAGAGGTGTGGCAGATCCCCCAGTCCCTGCAGGGGCAGGTGTGGCATACCTTGGGCTACCCGGTTTTGGATGGCAGCTTCAGCGGCGGCTTCGTCTATGGCCTCAAAGACAATCGCCTGGCCTTAGGTCTGATCATCGGCCTCGACAGCAAAAACCCCAACCTCAACCCCCAGCAACGTCTGCAGGAGTTCAAGGCTCACCCCTGGATCCAGTCCCTAATTGCTGGCGGCAGGTTGCTCAAATATGGGGCTGCCGTGATTCCCGAAGGGGGCTACCACAGCCTGCCCACCCGGTTTGGCGTTGAGGGAGCCCTGCTGTTGGGGGATGCGCTGGGGGTGTTGGATGTGGGCAGCTTGGCCGGGGTGGATAATGCCATGGAAACCGGCTATCTGGCGGCGGGCCTCATTCACGATGGCTTCTTGAAAGGGGATCTGCGCATCCAAACCGACTACCAAAAGGCGGTGATGGAAAGTGCGGTGGGGCAAAACCTCTACCGCAGCCGCTATTTCCGCGAGGCTTTTCTGGAGAACTCCCGCTTGCTGGAAGAATACTTGCCTCAGGTGTGCCGCAGCGTCGATGCCGGCCATCCCTGGCTGGGATCCCTGCGCTGGGGCCTGCAGGATCCCGTTCGCCGCGGACGAGAAACTCTGCGCGCCTACACCCTGCTCACCGGGCGGGTCAGCCCCAGCGAGCCACCCCCGCGAGGCTATGTGGCCCCCCACGCTGCCATTCAGGCGGATTTTGTGGCCCCCACAACC
>NZ_JANSIO010000286.1:0-691 GCF_047462195.1 Synechococcus sp. R3-13
TGGCCGGATTCGAGGGCAAAGAGGCTGTAGAGGCCGGTTTGCAGTTGATGGCGGAAGAGCTTGGCCAGGGCTGCTGGGGTAATCAACCCTTGCCGCTGCAAGCAACGCCCCAGAGGCTCTTCCGAGCCGCAAAAGGAAGCCAGCTTCTCGACCACCCGCTCGCTCACCAAGCCGGAATGGGCCAGCAAGCTCTCCAGGCGGTGTTCTTCCTGAGGTGGTAGGGCAGCAATGACCCGACCTTGGTAAAACCAGATCCTGTAGATACCTCTGGGCGCCCAAATACAGAGCTGTCCTGTTTTGCTGCCTCTCTCGATCAGCTGCAACAAATCAGGCAAGGAAAATTCTTGGAGGTCTCCAACTATAGCCATAAGAATTTTTTGAACCTCCACTTCGATGGAATGGGCGAAAAATCAATGCTTCAGTGATTTTTTAGACATCCCTATTCTTGTACATGGACTCTCGGTCAACAACCGTGTATCTACGACCGTGTTTTTTGTAGCTCGATACTCTGCCCGCTAGCAATTACACTTACTATCCGGGAAAATCTATCAAGGAATACAATTAGGCAGCACTCGGAAGCCCTTCACAGAAGAGTTCTAGTTTCCTTTGTTTCTGCTTTGTGTTGGATCATGTCGCTTCGTAAGATAGAACTCCTATTTTTGCTTTCTCTGTGAGCGGAAGTTAGAGAAAA